>NZ_BCVJ01000024.1 GCF_001591685.1 Ligilactobacillus murinus DSM 20452 = NBRC 14221
TTATACATTTTTATTGACAGTTACCTCACTCCTTAATTTTTACCCAAGAGATCGCTGAGCTCTGTGCCCGCTTTGATCTCATTAAAACTGAACTACAGATGACGATCCACCAATACATCATTTTGCAAAAGATCACAGTTGCCAAGTAGTTACTGTGTACAGGCTGTGATATTCAAAAGCTCCCGCAGGCATTAGGCTTTAGTGACTACGCCCATTTTGCTAAAACTTTCAAACGCCTCACGGGAATGACCCCTAAGCAATTTAGCCAAAATTATCAGGTATAAAAAAATCCCCGAGATACGCTCTCGGGGAAGTGATGGGTGGTCAGGGGATCGAACCCTGGACCCACGGATTAAGAGTCCGTTGCTCTGCCAGCTGAGCTAACCACCCAATTTATCAACAAAAAATATTATAGCAAAAAAGCTCTGCTAAAACAAGCAAAATTTTTAAAATATTTCTATGGACAAAAATAAGATCTGTTTGGAGAACCCCAAGCAGATCTTATTTTCTAAATTCAGTTGTTTATCATGAACCTCGGCGCTGCTGCACCAAGGTGTAGATCTTTTTGATCATGAAATACAATAATGGTACGCAGATCGCCGTTGAAATGGAATTGATGACCGTCGCAGGTAAGCTGAAAAAGGCGGCCACCGCAGCTGTTTTAAAGTTTGTCCCGACCATCAATGCTTCAATGATCGAAGCTAGATACGAAGTCACGACCTTGGTCGATCCTGCAGCTATCGCCAAGAACATGATATTTCGCTGACTGTCAACATATCCCATAGCCTTGAAAAGTCCGGAAATTATCAAAGCTACAACTATGACCTCAAGCATCGTCAGCCATGAGACAGCAATATATCCATTTAAGATATCAAAGCCACCTAAGCCAATGATACCGGCCAACATACCATTGCGTTTTCCCAAAAAAAGAATTGCTGTTACCGTCAATGTATTACCAAAATGGATAAACGGTCGCCCGACCATCGCAGGGATCGGGATCCGCAACGTCCAAATGCCAATATAGATCAGTGCAGCAAATAGGCCCGTTAAAATGACCGCTCGCAATGTATTTTGCTGGTCACGCAACATAGTATTCCCTCCAAAAAATCATAACTTTTCCAACAAATATGGTAAGGCACGCGCATAATCGACGCCAAAACGCTGATCTCTGGGTGTCGGTGTCAGCTTTATCGCTTGAAAAATGAATTCCATTGCGAGATCCGCAGCAGCTTTGACCGCTTTACCCTTCATGATCCCTGCCAAAAAAGCACTGGCAAACAGATCTCCCGTCCCAAAATAGTTCCCAGCCAATTTAGGACGCGTCAAGATCCAAGTTTTGCCCATTTCATAACCGATCACGGCGATCTTGTCACCGCAGTCTATCCCAGTTAAGATCGCAGTTTCTAACTTGAATTTAGTTGCAAAACGCACAAGTAGTTGCCTTGCTTCAGCGATCGCAAGTGGAGAAGTAGTCAAAGCCTCATCTAAAAGCAGTTGGGCTTCCGTTAAATTTGGAGTCGCGATCGTTGCGTGGTGCACTAGTTTGCGCATCTGAGCCACATAATTCATGTCAAAACCGCGGTAAAGTTTACCGTGGTCGGCCATTACTGGATCAACTAAAAAAAGCGTTTCAGGTGTCTTAAGAACTGACAGAGATGACAAGATCACGTCTAAAGGCCTAGCCCCCAAGTATCCCAGATAGACGGCTGAAAACCTAAGTTGTAATTTTTGCCAATGCTGGAGAATGTGTGACATTTCAGAAGAAAGATCTAAGTAGGTATTTTCACCAAAGCCCCCCGTATGTGTTGATAAGAGTGCGGTCGGTAAAACATCTGGTCTCAAGTTTGCAGCCGCCAGCAAGGGTAGCGCTACACTCATGGAAACCTGACCCACACAGGACAGATCCTGAATGATCAAAACATCGGCTTGCATTTTGTCACATCCTTTTCATACACCTGCAACTATATCTGTTAGAGCGCTCAAACATAAGAGCTTGTATGTATTATATCATCTTTAATGTTTGCTAACCACGCCATTTGGTATTCTTTTGCATTTAATTGTAGATTTATTGCACACAATAATATATAATACTTCTATTAATTTAGTTAAAGGAGTTTTTTGCATGTCAATTATCTCAACCACCTTGATCATGATCGTTGCCTTAGAAGCTCTCTATATCATGGGGATGGAAATGTTTGGGAGTGAAGAAAAATTACATCAAGCTTTTGGCCTCAGAAAAGAGTATCTCAAAATGCCCGAAGCTCGGATCGCAATGGCTAACCAAGGTCTTTACAATGGTTTTATCGGTGTTGGTCTCTTATTTGCCCGTTTTGTTTTCCCGGGAAATGCTCAATATATGGGAAGTATGATGTTTGTGATCTTCGTCATTGTCGCTGCCATCTATGGCTGGTCAAGTGCTAAGAATCCTAAGATCTTACTTGCCCAAGGAACGCCAGCTATCCTAGCTTTACTTGCACTTTTGATCTTTAAATAAAAAATGGTCGCCTGAATGAAAATTCAAGCGACCATTTTTATTACTATTTATTTTACCAAACGAATAAACCAACCATTGCTGCGGATAAAAGGGAAACTAAGATCCCTGAAAGCAACATGTAGCCAACGTTTTTGGAGATAAGATCGTTCTTTTCACGATCAACGATCCCTTTGAAACAGCCAATGATCATCCCGACCGTTGAGAAGTTAGCAAAGGAGGTCACAAAGACTGTTAAGACAGCTTTGTAGTGTGGTGCAAAGTCATTGATCGTACTTGTTACACGACCCATGACAACAAATTCATTTGTAACTAATTTTGTACCCATATATTGAGCAAATTGGAAAGCTTCGCCGTGTGGTAAGCCCATCAACCATGCAAATGGATACATCACGATCCCAAGCAAGTGTTCCAATGATAGCCAAGGATTGATCAAGCCAAGTAACTTATCGATCAAAGCGGCTAAAGCAACAAAGGCGATCACGTTAGCGGCAATGATCAAGACCAAACGACCAGCACCTAAGATGGAATCACCCAAGAAGGAGAAGAATGGTTCTTTTTTAGCATTACCATTTTCATCCACATCACCGATCTCTTTTTCGGCCATTGCTGAACTCTTCATCGTAGCGATCGTATCTTCATCAGCTGGAACAGTGACTGGATTTAACATTGCTACTACGATCAAAGCATTGATAACATTGACAGGGACTGCCGTCAAGATGTATTCACCTGGCATCATTTGCGTGTATGCCCCAATGATCGAGGCTGTCACACAGCTCATCGACATCATGGCTAAAGTCAAGTTACGTTTAGCATTGATCTGCTTGAGCTGTAAAGATGAGACCGCTAAAGCTTCGGTGTTACCAAGAAACATCATTTCGATCGCAAAGAACGATTCGAATTTAGGTTGACCTGTGATAAATGATAACCCACGACCGATCCACTTGATGATCCAAGGTAAGACTCCGATGTAAGTCAAGATGTCAAATAATGGAACGACCATCAAAATTGGGAGCAATACTTGCACGAACCAATCCATTTGTTTGACTTGGACCATGCTTGGCAAAGCAAATTCGATCCCGATATAAGCGATCTTCATCAATTCGTTAAAACCAGCAGCTGCACCTTGCACGATCGCACGTCCACCTGAAAAGCTGGTCAAAAACCATGCCATCACCAAGTTAAAGATGACCATCGTACCAACGCCACGCCAGTTGATCTCATTACGAGCCTTAGAAAATACGACCCCGATCGCTAAAAAGACAACTAAACCTAAAACATTTATTGCTAAATACAAGATTATTTCTCCTCTCTTTATCAATAAAATAAATAGCAATTTATAAATGACTGTAAAACTTCAATTAGTATATCTATTTCTTTGGGATTTGTAAATATTTTTATTAACATGGTTTAATTTTTAAAAATAATAAAAATATAATTTAACCCGCCAAAAGATACGTACCAATCGCAAACAATAAACTTAACAAACCACAAAAATAGCAAACATTGATCAATACTATCTCCGAACGATTACTCAAAGATTATAATATTAACCAAAAAATAATTTAAAACTACGCTTAATTCTAGCAAAACATTCGGAAGTGGTAAAGAATGACGCTTACAAAATGAAAGCGCTTGACTTTTAAAAAACATCTAGTATAATTAAGGGTGAAAAGGGGGCAGTTAAGCCTTCACATGTTACGCACGTACTAGCGTCTGACATTGACGTAGCAAGTGTTTTGGACACTTCACCTGAGGGCTTGTATCCTCCTTTTAGCACCACCCCTTGACAGTTCAAATAAACGGATCGCCAATAATGTAAAATAAGATCGTGAAAGAACATAATGGTGGCGATGAAAGGTCTATTTGACTGTGATATATATAATATAGACCATGGAACTCCTTGCTAGCTTCCATGGTCTTTTTTTGTATTTAACGGGGGTTTTCAGAAACTAAAACGAATATTTTTTTTACTATCAATTATATTTTTCGTTTTTTATCAACACCTAGTTTTACTCGCTAGATCACACCTCTTAAGCTTTACCTAAGCTGTTTTAAGTTTGCTTTAAACCTCTGTGTGACCCATTTCTTCTCATCACTTATCATAGTAAAATATACTTAAAATATTAGAACTATTAGATCAATAGAAAGGTAGGTAACACGAGTGGACGACCCTTATCCGCCTCGCGCTATTTTTGTACGCTTAGAAAAGATTTTCTTTGTCTATCGTAGTTAGTGCTAGGCAACAGATGTTAGTGCTAAATATGACTTACAGAAAGGAAATATAATAAGTGAGACCTTATCAGAAGAATTTAGAAGAATTACTACAAAATTATGAGCAAGAGGACCCTTTACAGGGCCTTTCAACCAAAACTGCAACTAAAAGACTAGCAAGCGATGGGCCTAATGCTCTAGTTACTAAAAAAACACCAAACTGGCTGTTATTTATCCGCCAGTTCAATAACATGATCATCTATATCTTGTTATTTGCGACCCTATTGACGCTTTTCCTAGGTCACTATACCGATGCGATCGTGATCAGTGTCGTGATCATCGCCAATGCCGTGATCGGTTACTATCAAGAAGCCAACGCCGCTGATGCTTTAGCTAAGATCAAAGACTTGCTGGCAACTAACGCCACTGTCTACCGTGATGGGATCCGGCAAGATATCGATGCGACCAAATTAGTTCGTGACGATGTCGTCTTTTTAGAAGCTGGCGACCAAGTTCCAGCCGATCTACGCTTGATAAAAACCGCTGACCTTAGGATCCAAGAGTCCGCTTTGACAGGTGAAGCTGATGCGGTAACTAAACACGCTTCTGCCTTAAAAACAGCTGACTTACCCTTGGCTGAACAAGCAAACATGGCCTTTTCTTCCACGACAGTCGTCAACGGCTCTGGTTTAGGCGTAGTCGTAGCGACCGGTGAAAAAACCGAATTAGGCAAGATCTCGAGTGCAGTTGCTAGCGCCAAAACACGCCCGACTCCATTAGTCAAAGAGATCAACGCTTTAGGTAAAACTGTTTCTCTTTGCGTTTTAGGTGCAGCTGTCTTACTGTTTATCTTAGGTTTTATCTTTGAGACCTATTCTCTACCGGTCTTGACTTTAGCGATCGTAACGATGATCGTTGGCTCGATCCCTGAAGGTCTACCGGCGACAACTTCGGTGATCTTAGCTTTAGGTGTTTCTGACCTCGCTAAAAATAAAAATGCGATCGTTAAATCCTTACCTTCGGCTGAAACATTAGGGGCAGTCGATGTGATCGCAACTGATAAGACTGGGACATTGACTAAAAACGAAATGACCGTGACAGATATTTACCTTGATGAACGTCATTTTTCAGTCAGTGGTAGTGGTTATGCTCCAACTGGGGCGTTATTTATCAATGGTGAAGCAACGACTGAACGTGAAGCTAAACTAAAAGAACTTCTCTTAGCTGGTTATCTTGCTAACGACACGACTTTGACCCAAGTTGATGATACTTGGACGATCAACGGTGAACCAACTGACGGAGCTTTCTTGACCGCTTACCATAAATTAATGCCAAACAAAGAAAGTATTCAACTAGAAAAATTAGATCTCTTGCCTTTTGATTCGTTCCACCGTTACATGGCTAGCCTAGTACAACTTTCAAATGGCGCTAAAAAGATCTATCTAAAAGGTGCACCAGATAAGTTATTCAACTTTGCACAACAACAAGATCCAAACTTCAAACGTTCATTTTGGCAAGCCAAAGCCGACCATTTAGCTAACCAAGGTAAGCGAGTCGTAGCTTTAGGCGTGATCAAAGACGCTGACCAAATTACTGAACTAGAACATGAGCATCTAGAATCAGGCTTTACTTTCCTGGGCTTGACTGGGATCATCGACCCACCACGCCCAGAAGTTATCGCAGCTTTACGTGAGATGAACAAAGCCAAAGTCGAAGTCAAAATGATCACCGGTGACGCTCCATTGACCGCAGCTGCGATCGGACGGCAACTAGGCTTAGCTGATGGTGAATTACACACGATCACTGGGACAAAATGGGATCAACTGACTGCTGAACAAAAACAAAGAGCAGCCGTTAAGCATCAGATCTTTGCCCGCACAACGCCAGAAAACAAGCTCGAGATCATCGAAGCTTTACAACAAAGTGGCAAAGTGACGGCGATGACTGGGGATGGCGTCAATGATGCTCCCGCACTGAAAAAAGCTGACATTGGTGTTTCCATGGGTATCAAAGGGACCGATGCCGCTAAAGAAGCCTCAGATATGATCTTAACGGATGATAACTTTGCAACTTTAGCAACTGCGATCAAAGAAGGGCGCCGGATCTACGACAATATCAAAAAGAGCATCCTCTTCTTATTGCCGACCTCATTTGCTGAAGGTTTGATCATTTTCTTGACGATCCTTTTCAACCAAGAAATGCCTTTACAAGCGACGCAACTACTTTGGATCAACTTAGTCTCTGCGATCACGATCCAATTTGCGTTCATCTTTGAACCAGGTGCCAGCGACTTGATGAAACGTCCACCACGTAAGAGCAATAGTCGCTTGATCTCAGGGCGCGAAATGCTTCAGCTAGGCTATGTTTCGCTACTGATCGCCTTAGTCGGATTAGGCGCTTATGAGATGCTGATCGCTACAGGTGCTTCGGCAACGCTAGCAAGCACGGCGATGGTCAACATCATCGTCTTTAGCAAGATCTTTTACTTGTTCAACATTCGCACCGAAGAATCGGCCTTCTCTAGTGCCTCATTTACAAATAAAAAGGCCTTCTCGATCATCTTACTCATGATCTTGTTGCAGATGTGCTTGACCTATTTGCCATTCATGCAAGAAGCCTTTAGCACGACTGGTATGCAATTAGGTGAATGGATCTTGACGATCGTCTGCGGTTTTAGCGTATTAGCTGTGACCGAGTTAGATAAATACTTTAAACTCCGCTTAGCTCGAGTTAGAAACTAATTTAAGTACCGATGACAGAAAGCTCACCAGATGTATTTTGGACATCTGGTGAGCTTTTTGCTATTATAGAACGCTATCCACAGCTTATGTTACAATAAAATTAAAAAAGAAGGTGTTTACATGTCTGAAACTATCTCGTGTCGGCAAACACTTGCTGTGACCAGTCATCGCGTCCTAGCTAGTGATCTCAACGAACATGAAACTGTCTACGGTGGAGCACTATTGGCGCTACTCGACGGAACGGCTTCGATCTCTGCCAGTCGTTTTGCCCGCTCACAATGCGTCACAGCTGCCCTTGATCAAGTCAACTTCATCAAACCTTTTGTGCTAAATGACTCACTATGTATCGAAAGCTATGTGACTGGACACGGTAAACGGTCACTCGAAGTTTTCGTCAAGGTCATCGGTGAACATCTTGATACCGGTGAACGTTTCTTAGGGATGACCGCCTTTTTGACCTTTGTTGTTTTAGATAAAAAGGTCACTTTACCCGAACTGAGCGCTGAAACCCCAGAAGAACAAAGCCTCTGTGCTGGCTTTCAAAAACGTAAAGCTTGCCGGCGCCAAAAAATAGCCGAGCAAAGGAAACTCCAAGCCTCATTGAGTCTAGATTTTCCGTGGTACAGCTAAATATCCAAAAAGCACGCTCTGAGCTGATCTCAAAGCGTGCTTTTTGGGATATCATTTTTTGTTCGTTAAAGAACCACTATCGACCGCACCTTGCGCCAAGTTCAATAATAACTTGATCGCTTCTTCATAACTGCAAGCTCTTTTGTTCATAACCGTCCTGATCAACTCTTCAGTTGTCGTCTTAGATGAGATCATCATACTAGTCCCGCACTATATCATGTGAGCATTGACCATCAAAGAGATATAGCCTTCCTTTCTCCAAGATCAGAAGCGCCCCGCTTCTTTTACCGTACATCGAACACCCATAACAGGCCCACATCTCATCTCTGATCTGCTATGTATGCTTACCACCAACTAGCAAACACGTGTTCATTTATTTTCGTTACTTTTATATTCTAGCGCGCCACCACAAAAAAATAAAGCATTAATATTGTTCAATTTTTTTAACTATCATAACTATCCTTGATAAGACAAGCAAACTTCCCTATAAAAAAATTTTGGACTTATTTTTTATTCATTTTCACTCGCAAATATTCATTAAAAGCTTTAATAACAACAATAATTCGTTTTTTCTTATAGTCCGTTATAAAGCCTTATCCAACTTGTTTTCATGATCATTTACATTATCTTATACGCCATCATTAATTTAACTTTCAATATACATAAGTTTATAGTTATAGTAATTTGAGATGAAATTTTGCGTGAACGGTTAAACAAGCTCAAGCTCAGTTATAAGATCAGCTATGCGGTGGCTTTAGCCTTGCGTTATATCCCAGATATCCAAGCAACTTATTGGGATATTTCAGCCGCTCAGCAAGCACGCGGCTATGAGCTATCTTCCAAAGCTAAACTCAGTACGCGCTTAAAAGGAGCGAGCAATATCATCATCCCACTGATCTTTTCAAGTCTTGAGCGGATCAACACGATCAGTACCGCTATGCAATTACGCCGTTTTGGTTCAAAGAAAAAGCGGACCTGGTATACACAACGCCCGTTCAAAGCTAGCGACTGGTTCGTCGTCATTTTAGCCATTGTATTATTTGGGATCACACTTTATCTCTTCAAACTAAATCACGGGCGTTTTTATGACCCCTTCAACTAAAAAAGCTACCAGTCTATACTGATAGCTTTTTGAAAAACTGGTCACGATCAAGATCGCGATCAGTTTTTTATTTTAGCAGCATGACTAACACAATAGCGAGCATATCTAGGACCGCATAAGTCCCGGTCAGATATAAGGTCCCACGCTTATCTTGTTTACTCAACTGATAATAGATCACCCCAAAGAATAAGATCTGTAAAATATTGTTCACGTAAGTTGCGTCAAATACTGCTTCTGTGATCACGACATAACTAGCGGTAAGAACACTAAGAATGCAATTAACGATCACCAGTGTTAAAAATAATGCCTCTTTATCGCCTTGGTTGCTAGCTAAGATCACTAAGCGTCCAATACCCCATGTTACTAAAAAACTGACTAAAGATCCGATCGCCCCCCCAATGATCGTGACTGCATTTAAAACGTTTTTTCCTTCAAGTGATGCATCAGCTGGAAGGGGCATTTTTACATTTTGCGTAATAAGATAGATACTAGCCACTGAAAGAACAACAACTAAAAAGACAAGTCCTACCTTAGTCAACGCAGATAATTTAAGTCCTGAATGTGACATTTCAAACACCTCTTTTTACAATCATTTTCTTTAGCATACATTGTTTTATCAGCCGTTAGTCCAAGTACCCATAAGTAGTCATTTATTTAACTTATTTGGCGATCAAAAAAGCAGAGACCATCATGACCTCTGCTTTTCTGACAACTACTTAAAGTCCTTGATCTTTTGTATTTATCCCTGGCTTCCAAGTTAAATAGCCTTTATAGTCAGCTACGCAAAGGAGTTTTTCAGCATTTTCGATCCGATCAGCCGTTGGCGGTTCGACACCTTCCAAGCGATACTTGATCCCCATTTCCTTATATTTGCGAACTCCCATAGTGTGATAAGGTAAAACTTCGAATTTTTCGACATTCTTCAATGTCTTGACATATTCGCCGAGTTCTTTTAAATACTTATCATTGTCGGTGATCCCTGGAACCAAAACGTGTCTGATCCAAACTGGTTTACCGAGTTCAGATAGATACTCACACATGTCAAGGATGTTCTCGTTTGGATAACCGGTCAAGCGTTTATGCTCATCGGAGTTGATATGCTTGATGTCCACTAATAAAATGTCGGTATATTCCAGTAACTCATTGAATAAACTAAACCATGGTTCCCGGCGCGTAAATGGCGCCCCACATGTGTCTAAACAGGTGCTGATACCATGTTCTTTACACTGCTTGAACACTTCCAAAGCAAATTCTGGTTGCAATAAGATCTCGCCCCCTGAAAGGGTGATCCCACCATCTTCGCCCCAAAAAGCTCGGTATGGTAAAGCTTTTTCTAAAAGCTCACTGGCAGTCATTTGCATCCCAACATTTTTCTTCCAAGTATCTGGATTGTGGCAAAACTTACAACGCATATTGCATCCCTGCATGAAAGCCACAAACCTGATCCCTGGTCCATCGACTGCGCCAAAGGTCTCAAGGGAATGCACGTAGCCTAAAACCTGACCGTCTTTAGTTGGAACTGGATTAATATATGGATTAGCTTTCATTATTACGCCGCCTTTACTAATTGACTATTGTGCTCTTAACTACATTGAAGTATGGAATGTTCTTGAAATAACGTCATCTTGTTGTTCCTTGGTCAGATCAGCGAAGTATACACAGTAACCAGAAACACGTACAGTCAACGTTGGATATTCTTCTGGATGTTTTTGAGCATCAAGTAAAGTATCACGGTTGAAGACGTTGATGTTTAAGTGGTGACCTTCATTTTTCATGTAACCACTGATCATGTTTACCAAGGTCTTTTCTTCTAATTTTTCATCGTGACCAAGTGTTGATGGAGTTACGGCAAAAGTATTGGAGATCCCGTCTGTTGCGTAGCGATATGGTAATTTAGCTACAGAAAGCAAGGATGCCAATGCCCCGTGTGTTTCAGCACCATAAGCTGGGTTAGCACCTGGTGAGAATGGTTCGCCTGCTTGACGGCCATTAGGTGTCGTCCCGGTATTCTTACCGTAAACAACATTAGATGTGATCGTCAAAACAGATGTTGATAATTTAGCATCACGGTAGAGGTGATGTTTGTTCATCTTGGTGTAAAGTTGTCTTACTAACCATGCAGCGATCTCGTCAGCACGATCATCGTTGTTACCATAACGTGGGAAGTCTTTTTCAGTCTTGAAGTCAACTGCCACACCGTTTTCATCACGGATAACTTTAACTTTACCGTACTTGATAGCTGAGATGGAGTCAGCAGCAACTGCTAAGCCAGAGATACCTGTCGCAAATGTACGATCTAAGCGTGTATCCTTCAAAGCAAGTTGAGCTGATTCATAGTAATACTTATCGTGCATGTAATGGATCACATTCAAAGCATTTACATAAACATCAGCGACCCATTCCAACATGTCATCGAATTTCTTCAAGAATTCATCATAATCAATATATTCTGAAGTGATCGGTGCATAAGCTGGACCACATTGCATCTTGGTCAATTCATCGACCCCACCGTTGATCGCATAGAGCACGGTCTTAGCCAAGTTAGCACGAGCCCCGAAGAATTGGACCCCATCAGCGATCGGTTGCGCAGACACACAGCAAGCAATGCCATAGTAGTCTGTGCCCCATGTTTCCATCATCAATTCATCGTTTTCGTATTGGATCGTTGAACTTGCGATCGATACACTAGCCGCATAGTTCTTGAAACCTTCTGGCAAACGTTCTGACCATAATAAAGTGATGTTTGGTTCTGGTGCAGCCCCCATGTTATGCAAGGTGTGCAAGAAACGGAAAGCTGTCTTTGTAACGTGGTGACGGCCATCCATCCCCATCCCAGCGATCGATAACGTTGCCCAAATTGGGTTACCAGAGAACAAGGAGTTGTATTCTGGGGTCCGAATGAAAGTCACCATCCGGAGTTTCATTGTGAATTGATCGATCAATTCTTGAGCTTCTTTTTCGGTCAATAAACCGTTATCCATATCACGTTTGATATAGATATCGATAAATGAATCGATCCGACCAATAGACATGGCAGCCCCATTTTGTTGCTTAATGGAAGCTAAGTAGCCAAAGTATAACCATTGGATAGCTTCACGCGCATTTGTAGCTGGATAAGAAATGTCATAGCCGTAAGAAGCCGCCATCTTCTTCATGTCTTGTAAAGCACGAATTTGTTCGGAAACTTCTTCACGTAAACGAATAACTTCATCTGTCATTTGACCGTCGCCATAGTTAGCTAAGTCATCTTTCTTAGCTGCGATCAAGCGATCGATCCCGTAAAGAGCAACACGAGGGAAGTCAGCGATGATCCGGCCACGACCGTATGAGTCAGGTAACCCTGTCACGATCTTGTTGTGGCGTGCACGCTTAATTTCGTCATTGTATGCATCAAAAACGCCTTGGTTGTGTGTCTTATGCAAGTCGGTGAAGATCCGTTCTGTTTCCGGATCAATTTCCATCCCGTAAGCAGCCAAAGCAACTTTAGCCATCCGAATACCACCATAAGGCATCAAAGCTTTTTTCATTGGCTTATCAGTTTGCAAACCAACGATCTTTTCTAAGTCTTTATCTAAATAACCTGGTTTGTGTGAAGTGATCGTCGAAACAACTTTGGTGTCAGCATCTAAAACGCCACCAGCAGCCCGTTCTTTCAACTTGATGTCAACTAACATGTCGTTTAATTTTGTGGTTGCTTCAGTTGCTTCTTCAAGAAATGATTGATCACCATCATAAGGTGTGTAGTTACGGTTGATGAAATCACGTACGTCGATCTCGTCTTGCCAGTCCCCACCTTTAAAACCGTTCCAAGCAGTTGTTACTGTTTCTTTGCTGTTGTCTTTGAGCATCTGTATTCCTCCCTGTGTAAAAAATCCGTCTGACCTAAATAATATAACCTAGCACGCACTAAAAAACGCTTGTTAACGTTTTCATCCTTATATTATCTAAAATGGCGCATAAAAACAAGTCATAATCCATTATTTTTGTACTTTTTTAAAAAATGTTATTTCTATTTTTTTACTTAAATATAATGAAACATTAAGCCTTTTCGCCCACACCAACATGTGTCGTTTTGACCCACTTAGTCTGGCGCCGAATTTTATTATAACAGGCCAAAATGATCGCAAATTAAAATCAGCACCCACACCAAATAGATACCTATTCCAACAAAAGAGACACTAAAGATCAATTCATCGATGACCGATCCCTCCATTTAGTGCTTTTTGTTAAAAAACCATATAGATTTTACCACATGATTAACTCTAAATGATATAGCTAATTTATTTTAAATAAAAGTAGATATTTTCTAATCTTTTTACCTAAAAAAGACTGATAGCCCTCAATGACTACCAGCCTCTTTCTAATTTATTTAAATTTCTTCCCAAATATTCTTTAAGACGTTTGTTTGATCACGATCTGGACCAACTGAGAAAGTCGAAACCTCCACACCAACTAATTCTTCAATGCGTTTGACATAGTTACGTGCATTTTCAGGTAGATCAGCTAAAGTCTTAGCCCCTGTGATATCTTCTTTCCAGCCAGGCATTGTTTCATAAACTGGCTTGCATTGTGCCAATTCTTTCAAGCTAGCTGGGTAACGATCGATCTTTTCCCCGTTCAATTCGTAAGCTGTACAGATCTTGATCTCATCTAAACCAGTCAAGACATCCACACAGTTCAAGCATAAGTTGGTCAAACCTGAGACCCGCTTGGAATGACGCATTACGACACTATCGAACCAACCGATCCGACGAGGACGTTTCGTAACGGTACCATATTCGTGACCTGCTTCACGGATGTAGCTACCGATCTCATCGTGTAACTCAGTTGGGAATGGACCATCACCGACCCGTGAAGTATAAGCTTTGCAGGCACCTACAACTTTATTGACTTTTTCTGGACCAACGCCAGAGCCAGTTGTGACCCCACCAGCGATCGGATTAGAAGATGTAACAAATGGGTATGTCCCATGGTCCACATCTAACATAACACCTTGAGCACCTTCAAATAAAACGTACCCGCCGTTGTCTAACGCGTCATTTAAAATAACTGATGTATCAGCTACATACTTCTTGATCCGTTGACCATATTCATAATATTCATTGTAAATTGTTTCAAAATCAAGCGGTTCGCCTTCATAATCGTACATCTTTTGGAATAAACGATTCTTTTCTTCCAAATTACGACGTAACTTTTCAGCAAATGTATCTGCTTCTAACAGATCTGCGACCCGAATACCAATACGAGCTGCTTTGTCCATGTAGCAAGGACCGATACCCTTATTAGTCGTACCGATCTTGTTGTCTTTTTTGGCGCTTTCTTGTAAGCTGTCCAAGACAATGTGGTATGGCAAGATCACGTGTGCACGGTTTGAAACACGAAGGTTATCTGTTGGGATCCCATTTTCATGTAAGTATTCCAACTCAGCAACTAACGACTTAGGATTCAAAACAACGCCATTTCCGATGACACTGATCTTATCGGAATAAAAAATTCCAGATGGGATCAAGCGCAATTTGTAGGTCTTACCATCAAAAGCGATCGTATGACCGGCATTGTCTCCACCTTGATAACGTGCGATAACATCGGCATTTTTACTCAAGAAATCAGTGATCTTGCCTTTGCCTTCATCGCCCCATTGACTACCAACAACTACTACTGATGACATATACAGTCCACCTCATAATATTTCTAAGCATTACTCTGCTTGCTAGTCTAAATTAACGACCTTGATAATTGTAACAATCAAGCTTAGTTTTTTCAAGCAATTACGAATATTACTTCGCAAAAAAAAGGCTAAAATTATTAATTGCGAACTTTAGCCTTTTTAATTTAAATTATTCTGATTTAAAGCGAATAACTAATCCCATGGATCGTAGCGACGAAAGGGCAATAGGCTACGCGTCCGGGATAATTCTTCCATTTGTTTGACGATCACTAGCGTTTCTGCGCTCATCTTGATCTTGCCTTTACCTCGTAGCACCGCCTCATAGGACGCAGTTACCATTTTTTCCATAATGATCTGGGGGGCTATCTGTCGCTTGTCCAAAGCATCTTTTCCGTAAGCGACGATCTTTAAAAAGACCTTATCATCTGTGCTTTGTTCCAAAGCCTGTGTCAATTCATTTGCCAACCGTGCGATCTCTTTGCGTGACTTCATTTCACTCACCTCATCTTCATCTTACACCAAAGCTATAAATTAAGCTTGTTTATCGGCATAGACTTCGATGCAAAAGTTTTTCTGGCTACAATTTGGACACACTAGCTTTCGTGTACTTGGAGTATGAGCCGACCAAAAATATGCTTTGAGTCCTGGTCGAAATTGGTGTTGGCAGTTAGGACAGATATACGCCGTATGCTGCCAAACATAGTACACTAAGACTGTTGCGATTACTACTGAAATCACTAAAGCCCCAGCTACTAACCACCATGATCCATGGTTTAAGAATACATAGATGATACTGCCCCACAAGATCACGTCGATCACAAGTCCGATGCCGATCATTTGCCAGTGTAATTGATGTAATTTTTTTGTCTTTTCCATTTCAAATTCAATTCCTTTCGTAAAATTTCCCGGGAAAACTTGAAATTTTTCTAGTTGTTTGGCTAGATAATCTAACTTAACGGCACGTTTTTTAGCCCGTTCTAGTTCTTTAGCATTTTGTTCTTGGTGCTGAGCCACTAACAACTGTAAAATTTTATAATTTTCCGGTGTATCTAAGAGGCCTTTGATATCTTTTAGCGTGAAACCTAATTCCTTATAGGTCAAGATCATTTCTAAACGTGTGACTTGATCTTTGGCATATAAACGTCGATCAGCCTCTGTGCGATTAGCAACTAACAATCCTTGCCGTTCATAATACTGCACTGTCCGCAAAGTGACGTGGCACTGCTTCGCTAATTGTCCACTTGAATACATTTTCTGCCCCCTTTCTATTTTCACTATAAATGATAACGTTACGTCATTAGCAAGTAAAAAGAAAAGCGTGTGAACTAAAAAAATCACCCTGATGCCAAAATGCATCATGATGATCTTCCTTAATTATTTATACGGCATAGCCCGCTTTTCTTCGCACTGTGGTTTTTTAGTCGTGCTGCGAAAAGCTATGCCTAGCAGATAACACTGCCCTGCCCATGATGCCAAAAACGCATCCTGGGCAAGTCACCGTTATCCGTACGGCATAGCCCGCTTTTCTTCGCACTGTGGTTTAATTATGTGGCAAGATATTTAGTACATATAACATCGCGATAAAGATAAAGAATAAGACGATGACCACTGGATTTAGTTCTTTGCGACGACCTGCTGCGATCATTGTGATCGGATAAACTAAGAAGCCAAATGCGATCCCGTATGAGATGTTAGATGTTAACGGCATGGCGATGATCGTTAAGAACGCTGGTAAGGCGATCTCGAATTTTTCCCAGTTGATAAAGCGCATCGATTGTGCCATCAAAGACCCAACAATGATCAAGGCTGGTGCTGTAACTTCAGTCGTCACCACACTCAATAATGGTGAGAAGAATAAACTTAGACCAAACATCCCCGCGATCACTAATGAAGTAAAGCCAGTCCGACCTCCAACTGCGATCCCAGCAGAAGATTCAACATAAGCTGCTGTTGGAGTCGTCCCCATCACAGAACCAGCTAACATTGAAAATGAGTCAGCCATCAAAGCCCGACCGATCCGAGGCATCTTATCATTTTTCATCAAGCCAGCTTGTTGGGCTAACCCAACTAAAGTACCCGCTGTATCAAAGAAAGTCACCAGTAATAAAACGATGATCACAGCTAGCATTTGTGGCGTATTGATATTACCTAAGTTTGCCAGACCGACCCCAAAAGTTGGAGCCAAGCTTGGGATCGAAGAAACGATCTTATCTGGCATTGGGATCAAGCCCGTTACTAGACCTAAAAGTGTCGTTGCCAAGATCCCGATAAAGATCGAACCTGGGACGCGCCGTGCCATCAATAAGGCTGTAACAAAGAAACCAAAGATCGTTAACCAAGTAGTTGGGACCGTCAATGATCCCAATTCGACTAACGAAGATTTGCTGGCAACGACGATCCCGCCACCCTTTAAACCAACAAAAGCGATAAAGATCCCGATCCCTGCTGCCATTGCGAGCTTGAGATCATGTGGGATCGCATCGATCACGATCTCGCGGATCTTGAATAATGAAAGTAACATAAAGATAACGGAAGCCACCACGACCCCTGCCATTGCAGTCTGCCACGGGATCCCCATCGTCAAAACGACGGAATAGGTGAAAAACGCATTATCCCCTAAACCAGGAGCGATCCCGATCGGATAATTAGCTAAAAATGCCATCAAGGTACAACCAATGATCGCAGATAGGGCGGTCGCTGTGAAGACAGCCCCTTTATCCATCCCTGCTTCACCTAAGATATTAGCATTGACGAACAAAATGTAGGCCATCGATACGAACGTAGTCAAGCCAGCAACGGTTTCTCGTTTAGTATTAGTTTTTAATTCTTTAAAATGGAAAGTTCTTTCGAGCCAGCCTGCTTTGGTGGCTGTTGTTTGACCATTATCCAATTTCTTTCACCTCTGAATTTATTTTACTTTGATAAGTATTACACGTATGATTATAAAAATCAACCCCTAAATAGTTCGTGTTTTTATTAAATTGTATCGATTTTAAGGTAAAAAAACTCTTACTTCAGATAAATAGCGCTATTATTAATAATTTCATCAGGCGTTAGTACATTTATCTCAAGGTAAAATTCTAATCGCACGCCTCAGGTGATCTGATATTTACTTTTTGATAAAATTTTGGATACAAGTATATCACCGCTTGTCCTACATCTAATTTGTTCAATATTTCAAATGGAACTTCAAGGTTCAAATATTCTAACTCATCCAAAGTACTTGTCCTATGTATAACAAAATTTGAAATTTGCGATAATAATTTTGGTGAAATATCCAAAGGTGATTGAGTGGCCAAAACCAAGCTAACATCCAAAAAACTAGCTTTACCTAAGCACTATGAAATATCTGTAATCTCAAATGGAAAATACCCACTTACCGCACTCATCCAAAAACTAAAGTAGTCTAAAATTTACTAGACTAAAAAAACATACCTGATCAAATCTCCTAAAAATACAATTTGATCAGGTATGTTCTATATAATATTAATGCAAGTACTTGCTCAACCACATAAAAATACTCACACTAGATTTTTTCTATAAATATATCTTCCAACGCTCAGCCTTCAAATAATTCAGTTGAAAGGTAACGTTCGCCGTTATCTGGGGCAACGGTCAAGACACGCTTACCAGCCCCCAATTTTTTAGCTACTTCGATTGCGCCATAAATATTAGCCCCAGCTGAGATCCCTGGTAAGAAACCTTCTTTTTTCCCAACTTCGCGTGCCATTTCAAGCGCTTTTTTACTTGGAACTTCCAAA
The DNA here is from genome assembly GCF_001591685.1 of Ligilactobacillus murinus DSM 20452 = NBRC 14221. Lineage (GTDB taxonomy): Bacteria > Bacillota > Bacilli > Lactobacillales > Lactobacillaceae > Ligilactobacillus > Ligilactobacillus murinus. The sequence goes on from NZ_BCVJ01000024.1 coordinate 18,608, forward strand.
ACATCATCGTAAAGTTTGGTATCCAAGATCGAAGGCACAAAGCCAGCTGAAATACCTTGGATCTTGTGCTTGCCCTTCTTGCCTTCTTTTAAGACTGGAGATTCACTTGGTTCAAGGGCATATACTTGAATGTCAGCCTTCTTAGCCCGCAAAGTACGACCCACGCCAGTCAAAGTTCCACCTGTACCGACCCCAGCAACAAAAGCATCTGGTAATTTAGCTCCAAAAGCCTGTAAGATCTCTTGACCAGTCGTTTGTTCGTGGATCAAAGCATTGGCAGGATTATCAAATTGCATCGGTAAGAAATAACCGTTCTTCTCAGCCAGTTCCTTAGCGAGTTTGATCGCGCCTCCCATGCCTTCTTCACCTGGGGTCAAGATCAATTCAGCGCCGTAGCCTTGCATCAACTTACGCCGTTCGATACTCATCGTTTCTGGCATCGTGATCAATAAACGATAGCCTTTAGCCGCCGCAACTGCCGCTAATCCGATACCGGTATTACCTGAAGTTGGTTCGATGATCGTGCCACCTTTAGTCAGCTTTCCGGCTTCTTCAGCCGCTTGGATCATCGCCAAGGCTACCCGGTCTTTGACTGAACCAGCTGGATTGAAAAATTCAAGCTTAACATAAACATCAGCTGCGTTTGCAGGAACAACATTGTTCAACTTGACGATCGGTGTGTTACCAATAGTATCTAAAATCGAATCATAAACTTTACTCATATCAAGACCCCCGTTAATTTTTGATAAGTTCTTTAGCTTGGCATGTCTTAGCTACTTGGTGTAACCAGTTAGCAAAGAATTGCTTTTGTAATGTTTCCCATAAAAACTGTGGTCGTCCATCAACATAGTAATTTTGAGGACGAGCCAGCGAATCTTTGGCACTTGGATCAGCAGCTAATTCGCGTGCATATTCTTTTTGTAAAGCATCTCTGCCATACTCCAAATGCGAAAATAAAAATGTCTGATGCCTTGTCGGTGCTTCAAGTAAGAAAGCTTCTCCAGTCTGTGAGATAGCAGTGATCTCTAACTCAGGCACTTGTTTTGCCTGGGTAAGATCAATATCAGCATACCGCGCATGTGGCGCTAAAAAGCCCGGCGTGACTTGAGTCAATAAATTGGAATCACGTAAAACTTCTTGCGGATAGATCCCAAATAATTTTTGAGGCAATAAACGCTTATCCACACCGTAAAAATAATTGACTGCAGCCATGGCGCCCCAACAGACGTACAACTGCTCGAGCTTATTTTGAGCTAAACAATTAAAGAGCTCCTGCAATTCATTGATGTATGTGATCTCTGCAAAAGCTAGTTTTTCGATCGGAGCACCAGTCACGATAAAAGCATCGAGTTTTTCAACTTCAGCTAACTCAAGTGGGCGCGCGATCTGTGCGACTTGAGCTGGAACTGGCCGATCTTGGTAATGATCTTTAGGATAAAAAAAGGTCAACTCAACTGGCTGAGCCGAATTCTTCAAGACCCGTTCAAACCGTCTTTTGGTGTCTAATTTATCGTGCATCAAGTTCAACACACCGATCTTTAAGACATTTTCAGGCGTACGCATGACTATACCCTTCCTTTCTGGATAATTACAGCCAAGTGATTTACTTGTATTCTGTAAGTTAAATTATACACTAGCCCTCTACAAAAGACAATTATGCTACTATAAGATACATATTTTATGCTATAATTTTGCAAAACCATTTATTTTAAGGGGGCTTTGCCAATGGCATTACCAAATCGAAAAGACGTCGCTTCAGAACTCACGTGGGATCTGACCCCACTTTATCCAAACGATGAAGCTTGGGCTAAAGATCTAACAGTTTTAAAACAACTCGTAACAGATCTTGCGGCTGATTTTGATGGTCACTTGACGACTACCGCTCAGATCTTGGCTGGTTTAACAGCGCTTGAAAAGGTCGAACAAAAAGCATCTTTGATCGAGCATTATGCTTTCTTACATCAAGCAAGCGATATGACTGATCCACATTATGATCATTTATTGAAACAAGCCGAACAAACTTTAGCCTTTAAGAACGCTAAACTAGCCTTTTTTGATATCCAAGTCAGCCAAAACTCGACTGCGATCTTAGATGAGGTAGCTACTAAAGAACCACGCTTTGCCTCAGTTATTCGGCATTTGAAAGCTAAACAAAAGTATCTCCTTGAGCCTAAGACCGAAGCGGCGCTTGCCCTATTAGGTCCAACGCTAAATGCTCCTGAAAAGATCTACACGACGACCCGAGCTGCTGATATGGACTTTGAAGATTTTGTGGTCGATAAAACAACATACCCGATGTCATTTGTCTTGTATGAAAATACCTACCAATACCACCCTAATTATAAAGTACGCCAAAAAGCCTTCGAATCATTCTCTAAAACGCTAAAAAAATATCAAGATACAGTGGCAGCTACTTACTACACCCAAGTTGCTAAAGAAAAAACCTTGGCGACCTTGCGCGGATTTGATTCGGTCTTTGACTACCTGTTAGCTGACCAAGAAGTTACTCATGAAATGTTTGACCGCCAGATCGACTTGATCTTAGACAAACTCGGACCAGTCATGCAAAAATATGCTAAACTCATCGGTAAAACACATGGCTTAAAGCAAATGAACTTTGCTGATCTACAGATCGATCTTGATCCTGAATTTGCACCTAAAGTCAGTTTAAACGAAGCACCAAATTACATTAAACAGGCGGTCTCACTTTTAGGTGACAATTATGCCAAAATGGTCATGCGCTCATTTGATGAACGCTGGGTCGATTTTGCTGTCAACGCTGGTAAAGAGACGGGGGGCTTTGAGACCGATCCATATGGTGTGCATCCTTATATTTTGATGTCTTGGACAGATGAGTTAGCAGACGTCTATACGCTTATCCATGAGCTCGGTCACGCCGGTCAAGCACTACTCACCTCCCAAAATAACTCTATCTTAGGTAGCGATCCTTCGATGTATCTGATCGAAGCACCGTCGACCTTTAATGAATTATTGCTGACGCATTCCTTGGAACAAAGTACGACTGACCCACGAATGCAACGCTTTGCTTACACTAAGATGTTGACCAATACGTTCTATCATAATTTTGTGACTCACTTACTTGAAGCAGCTTTCCAACGTGAAGTCTATCAGATCATTGATGCCGGTGGTTCATTTGATGGGGCTAAGCTCTGCGAACTCAAACAAAAAGTTCTCAAGCGCTTCTGGGGCGATGCAGTCGTGATTGATGAGCGTGCTGCTCTAACTTGGATGCGTCAATCACATTACTATATGGGCTTGTACTCATATACTTACTCAGCTGGCTTGACGATCGCAACTCAAGCTTATTTGAAATTAGTGGCTGATCCAAAGCCACAAGTTGCCGCTTGGCTTGAATTCTTAAAACTCGGTGACCAAAAGACCCCTGTCGACGCCGCCAAAGTTGCTGGGGTAGACATTTCAACTGCTGCTCCTCTTGAAAATACGATCGCCTTTTTAGATGAGACCGTCGAAAAGATCAAAGCTTTGACAAACCAACTGGAAAACAACTAAAGTTTCATGTGAAACAATACGGTCAATAGCTAGCGATCTTCTTTAATTGTAAAAAGTTAAAAAAGCAACAGATCTTCAACGACAAGCAGGTTGTCTGGCAAAGATCTGTTGCTTTTTTTAGGCGTTTGACATGCTAAAAGCACTCATCGTTGCATAATCGGCTTGAGTGATCCCCGAGATCGTCATGAATGTTAATAATTTCCCCAGAAGCACTGTTAGATCATGATCTTCGAGCGGTGTCCCATCATCAGTGACCATTTCATAATAAGCGACATCTTTATAAGAAAAGATCCCCAAGTTAAAGAAATCAAAGCGCGTTAAGGCAACTTTTTCTGGTGCTTGGAATTTATCTTCTAACAACAATTGCAATTCATTTTTTGCGCTCACAAAGATCGTTGGTTGCTTGAACAAAGCATTGATCCCCGTAAACAGTGGCCGCGCCGGCTTTTGGTCTGGTAAGGCTTCTAACTCTACTTTTAACTGCCACAATTTAGCTTTAAATAATTTGACCAGCTCTTCATTTGGAACTCCATTTGTAGCTGTAACATAAAGCCCGTCACTTAGCTTAGCCACAGGATACCTCATACACTGTGTCACTTCTCTTTTTCCGGTCCAAAGACGCTTGTCCCGAAAGAGATTGCCGTACTCTGGATAACGCGTCTGTGCCTGGCGCAAAGTCTGGCCTAGATTACCGATCAAATTAACGGCCATCCCATTGATGTTTTGGTCCGTCAAAAAAGTTACAACAAAATCTTTAACTTTCATAAAACCATCCCTTCTATTTTTCCATTTCGATCATAGCACATTTTAAAGGCAAACGAAATATATTTTTAGGATGACCTAAAATGGTTAAAAAATAAATAGAACTCACTTCGAGTCCGATTTACTCAGATCCTTTAAAAATGCGACAAATTCAGGATCATCATTTAAACAAGGAACAACGTCATAGACCTCTCCCCCAGCTTGTTCAAAATAGGTCCGATTTTCGAGTTCTAGTTCGTATAACGTCTCCAAACAATCCGCCACAAACGACGGTGAGATCACCAATAGTTTTTTGCATCCCTGCTTTGGTAAATGCTTGATCGTTTCATCAGTCGCTGGCTCAAGCCATTTAGCTGGACCAAATTTAGATTGGTATGTATGTAAGATCTCGATATCTGGCAACATTGCTTGAAGCTTAGCAGTCGTTTCTTCACACTGTGCTTGGTAAGGATCGCCTTTTTTTACATAACTTTCTGGGATCCCATGATATGAGATGATCAACTTATCATATACTTTTTTACTCCAATACTCCTTGATCTTATCTGCGAGCAGCTTCAAGTACGCCTCACTTTCATAAAAAGAGGTCACAAACTTGATGTTCGGCACATAAGTCCGCTTATGATAAAACCGCATCACATCGTCACTGACTGAACCTACTGTTGTCGTCGAATATTGCGGATAGAGCGCAATAATACATAGCTCAGTTACTTTTTGAGCTTCAAATTCCGCTAAAACCTGCGAAATATCTGGCTCGCTATAGCTAAATGCATACTTTACCACCGTATCTGGTACTAAAGCCTGCAATAATTCAGCCTGTCGCTTAGTATAATATGCCAAGGGCGAGCCGTATTCAGCTGACCAGATCTTTTTATACATCTGTGCTGAAAATTTAGGACGCCGAGGTAAGATCATCAACTCCAAGACTGGCTTCCAGATCACATCTGGGGTCGCGATCACCCGTTTATCACCTAAAAAGCGACGCAAGTAGGGGCGCAAATGTTTAGCTGTCGGACTTTTTGGAGTTCCAAGATTTATTAGCAAGATTCCTTTTTTCATCTATTATCCTCTATCCTTACGATCAGTATACTAAGATAGTACTACACTTGCGCTAAATTGAAAAATTTAGGCACTCTAACCTACTCTAAGCCCTCTAAATGTTTCTGATATAAGACATCCGCGATCGACTGGGGTAAGATCCGCTGTTCGACTAGAAGATCCAAATACGACTTAAAATCACTATCCCCAGGTGTTTTTTGAGATAAAGCTAATTTTAGCTTTTGCATCCGCTTTTTGAGCACAAAATACGACATCCCCGTCTCAACTGACAACTTTGACAACTTAAAATCCGCTTGCGCTAACTGATGCAAAAAGATGACATCTTCTTGGTCGAGCGCCTCATACCATTTCTTGGACACTTTGATTTCCCCTTTTTTAAAATATATTGTAATCATAACGCCGAATATTACTAGTAGCAATACCTCAGTAATGGTTGTTATCAAAATTTAAAATAGCCGCTACCAAAACCACCAACACAACAGCGATGTCGGAAGAAAATAATTTTACCAAATTAGTAATATTTAAGTAAATTTAAATTTTTAACAAGTCTATTAAAAATTTTTTTGCGCCAAACACCGCCTAATTCACGTATTGCACATTCTGCCAAAAAATCAATAGTTTTTCACAAAATATAGTGATATATACTTAGTTACGTTGAGAGAACCTCAACTATCCATAATGAAAGAGGTGATGAATCGGTGCTGTTAGCTTTTAGTGGATGCGCCCACCTTAGCTTATAGCTCTCGATCTATTGACATCGTGGTAAGTAGTCTTAACATCCTGCTTAACTTTTTTAGACTGCCCCTATCCATGTATGTCATATAGTTTCATCGATCTCACTCTCTAACTAATAATTGCCAAAAAGTCGTTAAACAAGACTACCCCCTTGTTTAACGACTTTTTGATATGATCATTTTTTCAGTATTTTGACTAATTCACGTGCTTTACGGAAAGAAACTTTTAATTCTTTATCGCCAGTTACTTCGATCTTTAATTTTAACGTCAACAAAAGATTGCGGTAATCATGGCGAAAATCCGCCATCTCTTGATAGGCACTACTGATCTCACTTAGATAATTCTTGAATAACTTTTCTTATTTAGATCGTTGCTCTAACAGCATTTCATTTTTCAACTTGATGATCGTCACATAGTAACTATAGCCAGCTAAACTTTCTATTCCAACGGTGTTATCCGGCAGTTCTCACCCTCGTTATTTATATGGCGCTGAGCACCTCGACTCACGCTCTGATCATTTTTGCTTTTGTGTCTTATCAGCCCACTCGATCGTACGGTCGACCAAAGTAGATTGGCTATCTACGAGCGGTAAATCAGTGATCGGCTCGCGTTCTTGGGCAAGTGACAATTCAGTACAGCCTAAGATCACCACATCACAGCCCGTTTCTTTTATCATTTGGGCTACTAGATCATGGAATAATTTACCATCGACCACATCTTGTTCTTTGATATCATCGTAGATCAATTCGTCAGTCATCTTTTGTACAGCTGGACTTGGCTTGGCTAAGTCATAGCCGGCAGCTAAGATCTCTTTATCGTAGATCTGATCACGGATCGTGCCTTGAGTTGCGACTAAGCCGACTTTTTTAGCTTTTGGATAGCGCTTTTTGATCTCAGCGACTGTTTCTTTAGGCATGTGCAAGATCGGCACATCAACAGCTTTAGCAAGTTCATCATAAAAATAATGCGCCGTATTACATGGTAAAGTGAAAAAGTCTGGGCCAAGCGTCGCATATTGCTTAAAATCTTCGATCAATTCTGGTAAAGGGTTAGGCTTAGTATTATCCAAAATATACGCGGTTCGATCTGGTACCGTCGCATGGTTGACCAAGGTATAGTTGTAATAATCTTGGTCTTTATGCGCTTTAGTGCGTAAATTCAACTGGTGGATATAGCTTTCGGTCGCCATCGTTCCCATACCACCGATAATTGTAAAAAAGTTTTTCATCGTATCTTATCCTTTATTTTCTGCAAAATAACGGGCAAAATTCTTTACATAATTGTGGTTCATCCACTTGATCAATAACCACCGCTTAGGATTCATATCTTCAGAATATTCATATGTTGTTCCATAACGATTTTCTTTGATCAACTCTAAAGCACGTTTCTTTGCTTCATTTTCACGTGCGTATTTTTTGAAAGTTTTCACTGGAACCCCCAACCATAAAGCAGCATGGTCGTTATGTTCATTACAGTAAAGTGTTTTGGCATCCTTAAGCTCACCCGTCACGTAATCACGTACGACCCACTGTGCCAAGTTATAACCATTCAAGGTCACAAAGAAGCTACTGCGACCTTGACGCAAGTTGATCTCAAAGAGCTTGTATTTACCATCACGCACATCGTATTTCATATCAAAATTAGCATAACCAGTAAACTTGATCTCTTCTAAGAATTTTTGGATCGTATCATAGATCTCTTGGTTGTATTCTGGCATGATCGCTACATAGTTACCGATCGCAGACGGAGCTGGATCTTCTAGTAATGGATGACCTAAACACATCATCTTGACCTTGTGATCTTGATCAACATAGGCATTTAAGACCCGCATGTTACTATCATCACCTGGGATGAAATCTTGTAAGATAAAATCACCCGTATAGCCATTAGTGTAGGATAAGTCGACGATCCGTTCAAATTCTTCGCGCGATTGGATCCGAAAGGCCTTCTTACGTCCTTCGAATTTAACGTCTAACCAAGCAATACTATTAGCTGGTTTTAAAGCTACCGGATAGTCAAATGGTTGCTCGATCTTCTCACCGCTATCGTGCATTTCCTTGGTTATAATTTGCGTCTTAGGATAAGGAAGATCATATTTTTCACAGATCTTATAGAAGTTTTCCTTGTTGTTCAATTGATGCAACATATCAACATCAATATATGGGCAAACAAAGACATCCTCTAATTCCTTTTTATGACGAACGATGAGCTCTGCGTATCCATCGCCACAACCGATCAAGATGACTGGTTCTTCATGGTCCCGATAGCGTTCTTTGATCTTCAACATCTCTTCGATCCAGACTGGATCTTCAGCAAAACCATCGATCAATTCAAGATCCACGATCTTCGTAAAGCGCGTTGGAGCTAATTCTCGCTGTGCAAATGCTTTGACCGGTTTATGAAACATTTCATAAAATGAACGTGCCATACCGTACACATTAAAATCGCTCCCCAAAAGGATCGGGGTAAAATCTGCTGTTTCAATTGCCATTACTCTAATTCCTCCAAAATCTCTTGTGCCAATTCAACGTCGGTCGGATATAAGATCTCCTCACCTTTAACTTTTAGGTATTTATCCTCCCCACGGCCTGCTAAAACAACAACATCCGTCGCTGTGCTAGCTTCGATCGCCAAACGGGTCGCTTTTTTACGATCAAGTTCAAAAACAACTTCGACCCGCTCATGATCGATATGCGCATCGATCTCTTGGGCGATCTGCATTGGGTCTTCAAATCCAGGATCATCAGTCGTCAAATAAGCAACATCAGCTTCTTCGCTCAGGGCTTTACCAAAGCCCTCGCGCCGTGAGATCCCTTTATCACCGGTGCTTCCGACTACGACTCTGATCTTTCCAGCATGAGTCTGTTGCCGTAAAAATTTGAGCAACGCACTCAAACTTGCATAATTATGGGCATAATCAATGTAAACTGTCCCGTGAGCTTTCGAACTGAGCATTTCCATTCGGCCGGGAACTTTGACCAGTGGTAGAGCTTCTTTAGCGACTGCTTTACGAGCCCCAGCTAAAGCCGAAGCGATGATCGCACTAGCTGCATTTCCTTCATTGTAATCACCTGCTAAAGCGATCGCATAAGTATCGTCGATCGCCAAGGCCTGCGCTTTTTCAGTTTTAGCACTCAATTTAAATTCACTTTGTTTAAGATCTTCAAAGTCATTAGCGATCTCAAAATCAACTGGTACATCAAAACTCAGTTGCGCATCTTTTCGGGCATAAAGATAGATATTTTCGCTCCCCACACTCGCCTTAGCTGTTTGATAAACATCCAACAAATATGCTGTTTCAGCATTGATCACACAAGTCTTAGAGTTCAAAAGTAATTGTTCTTTACAGAACAGATAGTCTTCAAAAGTCGGATGTTCATTTTTACCGATATGATCGGGGGAAATATTTAAAAACAGCCCGATATCATATTTCAAGCCATAGACACGGCTCTTCTTATAAGCTTGAGAGGAGACTTCCATGACTAAATGATTCATCCCATTATTGATCGCTTGACGCATATCGTGGAAGAGGTCTAAGGACTCTGGTGTGGTCAAGTCAGATTTAAATCGTTGGTCTGGGTTTGGTCCTAAGATCCGGTCGATCGTAGAAAATAAAGCGGTCCGATCGCCGGTCGCCTGTTCTAAGATCCCGCGGGTAAAGTAAGCCGAGGTCGTTTTGCCCTTCGTTCCCGTATAAGCAATGATGAACAATTCATTTTGGGGATAATTGTAAAAAGCAGCCCCCAACAAGGCCATTGCTTTTTGAATATCGGAAACGATGATCGCGGTCATCCCATCGCCTTCTGGGTAATATTGTTCCGCCACATAACCTGTTGCCCCAGCTTTTTTGGCACTAGCTAAATACTCAGGTCTAAAATTACCCTTGCAGATAAATAGCGTTTGGGCTCTAGCTTTACGGGAATCGTATGTAATTTTGGTAAACATTTCTGCTTTAGGTGCGATCACAAGTGATTGCAACAATTGGTGTTCTTGTAATAATTTTTTTATCTCTGGTACAGCTAGCACGCCTGCCTGCATCTCCTCATACTCATTTTTATATCTTATTGATTATCTCACGTTTTCAAAAAAAAATACAATATATATGGAACTCAGTGCGCAAGACCGCGATCAGCTCCATAGAAATAACGGTAACTCACTTATGAGGCGGGCTTTGCCTCATGAGCGAGGTATTGTTATTTCCTAGGAGTTGCGGTCTGGTACACGACAATACTCAGTGCGCACAAATGCGCTTTGAGCCGTATGAATAAGGGCTACTCAACTTTGAGGCGCTTTTTGCCTCGAAGGTGAGTTGTCCTTATTCACTAGGCTCTGCATTGGGGAGCATGTCAACACTCAGTGCAGACAAAATCGGGTGAGGCGTTCGGATAGCCTAGAATAGACAAAGATGCGTTTTTGGCATCGTTGGCTATTCGTAGCTATCCGCTAGCCTCAGATTTTGGGAGCACGACAATAACTCAGTGCGGACAAATGCGCTTTGAGCCGTATGAATAAGGGCTACTCAACTTTGAGGCGTTTTTTGCCTCGAAGGTGAGTTGTCCTTATTCACTAGGCTCTGCATTTGGGAGCACGTCAATACTCAGTGCGGACAAAATTCCACCTGAGCGAAGCCACAGCACTACTATTTTAGTTTTATACATCCATCTAAAAAATTCATGCTAGTCTTCCAAGTGTTATTTTATCCTATCTTTAAGGTAAATTAAAGCTAAGTTTGTTGTTTACAAGTATAAAGGAGGAAA
>NZ_BCVJ01000025.1 GCF_001591685.1 Ligilactobacillus murinus DSM 20452 = NBRC 14221
AAATTTTCTAGTGCCTCTTTGTTTTAATTAGCAAAGTAAGTCAGGATCTGTTCTTCAGTTAGCTCCTTTTTGTCGCGGGTATCTAAGACGATCTGTCCATCCTTTAAGATGATAATACGATTGCCATAGCGTAAAGCATCTTGCAGGCGATGGGTGATCATTAGACAGGTCAGTTTCTTTTCGGTGATCACTTCATCGGTCAGTTTTAATAACTCGGCGCTTGTATTAGGATCAAGTGCTGCAGTATGTTCATCTAAGAGCAAGATATCTGGGCGTGTGATCGTAGCCATCAAAAAGCTCAATGTCTGGCGTTGTCCCCCAGAAAGATCACCAGTGAAAGTGTGTAATCGTTCGGATAAATTATTAGGTAGTTTAGCAGTCAATTCTTTGAATTGAGGTAGATGGGCTTGTAAGCGCCGAGGACGCAAAGTGCGTTTTTGTCCACGTTTTAGTGCTAGTAAAAGATTTTCAGCAACTGTCATTCGTGGAGCGGTGCCCATTTTAGGATCTTGAAAGACTTGAGCGATATACGAAGCGCGTTTGACGTCCGAGAGTGAGGTCAGATCGATCCCATCTAAAAGAAGTTGTCCACTAGATGGTTTGAGTGAACCGTTGATCACGTTTAAAAGGGTCGATTTCCCAGCGCCATTCGTGCCTAGAAGTGTGATAAAATCACCAGTCTCGATCGTAAGAGAAAGGTTTTTTAAGATCTTTTTTTCTTCATCTGTTCCGGGATTGACTACGGTCGTGATATTTTTTAATTCGAGTGTCATGGCTTTTGGACTCCTTTCTTCAATGTTTTGCTGAAATTAAATTTCTTCTCTAAGACTGGTAACATTAGGCATAATGCTAGGATCAAAGATGAGAGTAATTTGAAATCATTAGTGCTAAATCCAAGTTTTAAAACGATGAGTAAGACGAAACGATAGAAGATACTACCTAAGATAACAGCGACTAATCGAGCGGTCAAACTGAGTTCACCAAAGGCAACTTCACCGATAATGATCGCAGCTAGACCAATAACGATCGTGCCGACCCCCATATTGACATCGGCATAACCGTCATTTTGGGCGATCAAGCCACCGCAAAGACCGATCAAACCATTAGAGATCATCAAGCCTAAGATCTCCATGTTGTCTGTATTGATCCCTAACGAGCGAGCCATCAGTTTGTTATCACCAGTTGCGATAAATGCTTGTCCCAGGTCGGTATTTAAAAAGAGCGCTAGCAGTAAGATCAAAAGTGTAAGTAAGATCAAGCCGAGGGTCACCGAGGGAAAGCTATTTGGTAATTCACGTAACATGCCAGTGTTTAGCAAAGTATTTTGGTTTAATAAACCAACCGTTGCTTTTCCCAGAACACGGAGGTTGATCGAGTAGATCCCTGTCATGACCAAGATCCCGGCTAATAATACGGGGATCTTTCCTTTGGTGTACAAGATCCCAGTCAAAAATCCGGTCAAAAGTCCCGCCCCAAAGGAAGCTAAAGTTGCGATAAAAGGTGATGTTCCTTGGGTGATCAGAGAAACACAAACACAAGCGCCAAAGGGAAAGGTCCCTTCAACTGTCATATCGGGGAATTTTAAGATCCTAAAGGTCAAGTAAAGTCCTAGACCAAGGATGCCCCAGAGCAATCCTTGCCCAATTGCTGATACGATTAGATTCATTTGATAACAACTCCTTTTTTACTGATCTGTGTAACTAGTTCATTAGGAAGGTCGATCCCTAGTTGTTGAGCTTGCTTTTGGTTGAGGTAGGTAGTTCCTTTAGTCGGATATTCGATCGCCATGTCAGCTGGATCTTTTCCTTTTAAGATCGCAGCTGTCATCTTACCTGTCATTTTACCAAGTTCATACTGGCTAACGCTGACAGTGGCTAGTCCCCCTTGCCGTGTCATTTCAGAGGTTGAAGGAAAGATCGGGATCTTATTTTGGTTAGCATTTTTGAGGACTGTTTGAAACCCTGAGGCTACGGTGTTGTCGTTTGGAATATAGATCGCTTGCACATTGCTTGCCATTGTAGCCGAAACTTGTTGGATGTCATTAGTCGAAGTGATCGTATATTCTTTTACTTGAATCCCCGCTTTTTGAGCTAGTTGGGAAAATTCTTTGACTTCAGCTGCCGATGAATCATCGCTTGAAGTGTGTAAAACGCCAATTGTCTTTAGCTCAGGCATGATCGTTTTGATCAATTGAAGCTGAAGCGCGATCGGTTCTTTGTGCTGAACGCCTGTGATATTACCACCGGGGTGCTTGAGATCTTTAACTAGACCTGCCCCGATCGGATCACTGATCGCCCCCATAACGATGGGAGTCGTCTTAGTGGTATTTGCTAATGATTGGGCGGCTGGAGTAGCAATCCCGATCATGACCGCCGCATCTTCATTTTCAAAGCGTTGACTCATAGATTTGAGGTTACTTTGATCATTTTGGGCATTTTGAAAATCGATCTTGATGTTTTTCCCTGAGATAAAGCCTTCTTCTTTTAAGGCAGCAATGATCCCGCGATGGATCTCATCTAAAGCGGGATGTGATGTCAATTGTAAGATCCCAACAGTTGGGGTCTGATTTTTCTTGGCTTGATCAGTTGAGCGGAAAAATGCAAAGATCAAAAATAAAAATAAAACTGCAATTGTGCCAATTAAGCGTTTCATAAGTAAATTCCTCCTTTGGATTTTTTACGTTCGTATCTATTGCGGGCGGTAAGAAAAAAAGCACTTCCCACTGAGCGCGGGAAGTGCTTTTTAACAAGACCCGCATGGTAGTTGATCCATGCGGGTCGATTTAAGAGAACCAGCACAGATACGAACAATACGTTACGTACGGTCGCATCTGTGCACACAGAAGCAACCTAGTGCTGGCGTTGCCAACGAATATTTGTGAGTTGCATAACTGTCTTGTTCATAGTTCTCTTCCTTTCCAAATTGATTATGAGTGAATTGTACTATACTAAAAATTAGTTGTCAATTAAAAAAAACACTTTTTTGCTTTTCTAAAAAAGGTGTGCTACAATAACTCAGTAGTCAACTTGGGGATGTTTAGGATTCGACAGGTATAGGTCGGGCTTGAGTTGCGCTTAGTAGGTTGCGGCTACTATAAAACGCTCAGTTTAAATTATAACTGCAAAAAATAATAACAACTCTTACGCTTTAGCTGCCTAGTCAGCATTGCGTAGATCCGTCTGATATCGTCTGTGTGTCAGTTGCGGGTCCTATATTAGCAGACTACGCTCAGTGTTTTAGCCTGAAATGCTGAGAAGAGACTCTTAGGCTAGTCGTTGATGTTGGCCCTGTCATCCGGCGTGATCAGCGATGAAATTCAAATAGTATGACTATGAGCGTAGAGACTTGAGTTACGATATGCTTGGACGCGGGTTCGACTCCCGCCATCTCCATAAGTAAAGCCCTTATCGAAAATATTTTCGATAAGGGCTTTTTGTTATTGTGTATCTTCTAGCGTTGATTCAACGCTAGGAGCTTGTTCGTTAGTATTTTCACCACTGTCACTTTGTTTAAGTTCTGGGGCATCGGAGTGATATTTATCGGCGGTGGAGTGGTCATTATTTTTAGACCAGAGACTAGTTGAACGTCCCTTAAGTTTAGCCTGGATCTTGTCTAATTGCTCAACTTGATTTTTATAGTTGAAATCTTTTGGATCAACGGGCGTAAAACCAGTTGGCACATAGAAGCGCAAGAGATTCTTATTGTTGAGCGAATCCGAGAGTGAAAGCGCCGAGTTGACATGCTCTTGTGCTGCTTTTAATTGAGCTTGGACTTTTTTAGACGGATGAGTTACCACATTACCGGTGCTGTTTTCGTAGATCGTACTACCAACAACGGTGTATTTTGGGGTGATAAAATTCTCATTTCTAAAAGCGACAGTTTGATCATGATCTTTGGAAAAGAGATCTGAACCAAATAAAAGATATTTTTTCGAATCGATCCCAGCTAGGTGAAGTAATGTCGGCATGACGTCGATCTCACCACCGTATTGCTCAAAGATCCCACCATTTTCTTGTCCTGGGATGTGGATCATAAATGGGACACGTTGCATCTGAACATTGTCAAAGTCGCTCCAAGTTGAGGAAGATTTTCCTAAAAGAGAAGCTAATTTTAAATTCCGTGAATTAGATATCCCGTAATGATCACCGTAAAGTACGATCACTGAATCATCATAAAGTCCAGAAGCTTTGAGATAATCAAAGAATTCTTTAACAGCTTGATCTAAATAATGGGCCGTAACAAAGTAATTATCGACAGAACTATCGCCAGTATTAGCGGCTTCAAAGCTCTTGTTTTGATCATCTAAACTAAACGGAAAGTGATTAGAGACCGTGATGAATTTAGCATAAAATGGTTGTTGTAATTTTTCTAAGTATTTAACTGAATCATGGAACAATAACTTATCTTTAAGACCATATTCACTTAAGTTATTAGCATTTTGATCATAGTAACTGGCATCAAAGAAGTATTGGTAACCAAAGTTTTTATACACTTTATCTCGATTCCAAAATGAGCCTGAGTTACCATGAAAAACGGCTGAAGAATAATTTTGACTTTGATTTAAGATCGCGGGCATAGCTTCAAAGGTATTATCTGTTCCTAAAGTCGAAAACATCGAACCTTGAGGCAAACCATATACGCCAGTCTCAAGCATCGTTTCAGCATCGGAGGTCTTACCTTGACCGACTTGATTAAAGAAATTAGCAAACGAGAACGTCTCTTTACCGTGATAAAGACTATTTAAAAACGGTGTGACTTCTTGTCCATTTAATTTATAGTCGATCAAGAATTGTTGAAAACTTTCAAGATGGATGACGATGATATTTTTATTTTTAGCGATCCCAAACATTTTTTGATCGGGAGCAGCATAGTTAGCCTGAGTAAAATCAATGATCTTATTTAGATCAGCCCCAGTAGCTTTAGAACGTGTTTGACTAGTCTTGGCTGTTTTTAACCCGTCGTATACGGTAAAGGCATCGATCCCTAAATATTTGACTAAATAATTACGGTCAAAAGTTCGCGTCAGTAATTGCGGACGATCGATCTCACCTAACGTGATATTCAATAGTAGAAACATTAGGGAAAAAGAGGTCATAGCTACGGCTTGATTCTTAGGGATGAAACGTTTATCGAGTTTGATCTGACGAGTCAAGAGTAATAGTAAGACGACTACTACGTCAATAATGATCAAAATATCTTGGGGTTTTAACAGCGAAAACGAGCTCCCACTTAGTCCTTGTGAGACCGAAGAATACCCAAAGATCACGTTCATAGTCATAAAGTCAGTAAATTCGCGGTAATAAATAACGCTGATCAATAAAAATGCCGTATTAGCTATGTAAAGTAATAATAGACATAAATAGGCAGGGATCGTCTTACGGATGTAAAGTGCAATGCTAAAGAGTAAAAGCGTCGTCGCGATCGGATTTATCAACAGGATAAAATACTGATAGATCCCGTGGACACCAAGGTTAAAATCGATCAAATAAACTAGGATCGTTTTTAACCAAAACAGGCACGAGACAAGTGCAAAAAAGCCCCACCGTGTATTGATAAAATTTCGTAATTTTGTCCAGTTCACAGGTGCAGACCGTCCTTTCAAAGTAATTGGCATATCACCTAATTCTAAACCAGTTAGCAATCAAGCGTCAATTTTTCAAGGGAATTTTAGCAAATATTAAAGATATCGTTGGGTAAGTTTGAAGTTATGAAAATAGAAAAATTGTTTTCAATTATTATGGGTTTCTTAAAAAATATATATTTTATTCACATAAAATAAATTACTACTGTGGCAAAAGCTAGTGGCGATAGAGGGGGGAGATTTGTGAAAAAAGTACGTGAAAAAATTTTTCATATAAAATAAAATGAAAGAATTAACCTAAAATTTTTCTTGTAATGGTTTGCATAAAACTGCTAAAATATTATATTGCATGAGAATTATTAAGAAAAGAATTGAAGAGAAACGAGGGAATTGATTATGTGGATAGCCTTGATCCCCGCTTTAGCCTGGGGAAGTATTGGATTGATCAGTGGTAAGTTGGGTGGTAATGCTAACCAACAAACTCTAGGGATGACTTGGGGGGCTTTGCTCTTTGCGATCGTAACGACAATAGTTGCTCCAGGAAACTTTTTAGCAAATAACAATTGGCAACTTTGGGTAGCTGGTATTTTATCTGGTTTGTTCTGGAGCTTAGGCCAAAATCAACAGTTTCACGCAATGAAAGCAGTCGGGATCTCCAAGACCGTGCCGATCTCAACGGGGGCACAATTGGTGACTAACGCTTTAGCTGGGATCTTCTTATTCCATGAGTGGACAACAACGCGCCAATTATCATTAGGTACATTAGCTTTAGTTATTTTAGTTGTAGGTGCGGTGTTAACAGCTTTACGTGATAAGAGTGCTAATAGTATCGAGAAAAATGAAGATTGGAAAAAAGGAACGACAGCTTTAGTCTTATCCACAGCTGGTTACTTAGGCTACACCGTCGTTGTCAATTTATTGAAAGTTGACGCTCAAGCTATGGTCTTACCTCAAGCTTTAGGGATGGTCGCTGGAGCTTCAATGTTTGCTTTAGGTAAAGATGCATTCAAGAAGGAAAGTTTCAAAAATATCATTACAGGTCTAGTTTGGGGCACAGGTAACTTATGCATGTTCCAAGCAACTGCGATGATCGGGTTAGCCGTAAGTTTTTCACTTTCACAAACCGGGATCGTTATCTCGACATTTGGCTCGATCTTACTTTTAGGCGAACACAAAACGAAAAAAGAAATGGTCTATGTTACAATTGGTTCATTGATGGTCATCATCGGTGGTGTAATGTTAGGTCTTTTAAAATAATGATTTATAAGCCATGGCGCATGAGCGGCATGGCTTTTTATATATGAAGAACGGTGGCGTTTACATTTGTGATGATCGCCTGATCGTAAAATTAAGGACTTTTAAGCGTAAATCTTAATTTATATTTGGTTTTGACTTTAAATTTCTGTATTTTATAGTATAATTAAAGGCGTAATAAAAATTGTAAAGGGAGCGCGAATTATAACATGGCACACATCAAATTTGACAGTTCAAACTTAACAAAGTTTGTTCACGACAATGAATTAAACGAAATGCAAGCAATGGTCAATGCCGCTGACGAACAACTTCGCCAAGGCACTGGTGCAGGCGCAGATTTTCGCGGTTGGTTAGATCTACCAGTTGACTACGATAAAGAAGAATTTGCCCGTATCAAAGAAGCAGCTAAAAAGATCCAAAACGATTCAGAAGTTTTAGTTGTGATCGGGATCGGTGGTTCTTACTTAGGTGCACGTGCAGCGATCGATTTCTTGCAAAACACGTTCTACAACTTGTTGCCACAAGAAAAACGTAATGCACCACAAATTTTCTTTGCAGGTAACTCGATCTCTGGTTCATATGTTCATGACTTGGTCGAACTCATCGGAGACAAAGATTTCTCTGTCAACGTGATCTCAAAATCAGGTACAACAACTGAACCATCGATCGCCTTCCGTGTCTTCAAGGAAAAATTGGTCGAAAAATATGGTGAAGAAGGCGCTAAGAAGCGGATCTATGCAACAACAGATCGCGCACGTGGCGCATTGAAGACCGAAGCTGATGCAGAAGGTTACGAAACATTCGTGATCCCTGATGATGTTGGTGGTCGTTTCTCAGTCTTGACACCAGTTGGTTTATTACCGATCGCAGTTTCAGGTGCTGATGTTGATGCCTTGATGCAAGGGGCTGCTGATGCTCGGAGTGAATATACTGATGCAGATCTTGCTAAAAACGAAGCTTACCAATATGCTGCTTTGCGTAACATCTTGTATCGTAAAGGTTACACAACTGAGATCTTGGAAAACTACGAACCTACCTTACAATACTTCGCTGAATGGTGGAAGCAATTGATGGGTGAATCTGAAGGTAAAGATCAAAAAGGGATCTATCCATCTTCAGCTAACTTTACAACAGACTTGCACTCCTTAGGTCAATATATCCAAGAAGGTCGTCGTAACTTGATGGAAACAGTTATCCATGTTGGAACACCAACACATGATACTGAAATTCCTAAGGAAGAAGAAAACTTAGATGGTTTGGCTTATCTTGAAGGTAAGACAATGAACTATGTCAACGATCGTGCAATGGAAGGTGTTGTGTTGGCTCATACTGATGGTGATGTGCCTAACATGATCGTTAACATCCCAGATCAAACAGCCTATACTTTAGGTTACTTGATCTACTTCTTCGAGATCGCAGTTGGTATTTCAGGTTACTTGAACGGTATCAACCCATTCAACCAACCAGGTGTTGAAGCTTACAAGAAGAACATGTTTGCTTTGCTTGGCCGACCAGGTTACGAAGAATTAACTAAAGAATTGAGTGCTCGTTTAGATAAATAGGCATTAGTAAAAAATCCGCAAACTGCGAACAGTTTGCGGATTTTTTTATTTGGTAAATAACGCTGAAAAGAGCATGAATAAGGCAGGCAAAATATTATTTAAAAAGTGGATCAAGATGCTGACCAAGAGTTTATTTGTCTTTTTATAATAATATGCTAAGACCCAGCCCAAGGCACAATATAAAAGGAGCGTCCAAAAAATATCGCCTAGATGGAAATGAAGTGCTCCAAAGACTAGTCCGCTAAAAAAGATCGCTAAAACAGTATTTTTAGGGAAGAAGTAACGCATAAAGATCCCCCGAAAGAGTAGCTCTTCACATAGCGGAGCAAAGATCGCTGTCATCAGAAACATCATGACAGCAGCATTGGTCGAGAGTTTAAACATTTGTTGCAAAGCCTGATCATTTTGGGTTTGTCCAACTTGACTCATGAACATTGTATAGATGATCTTGATGATGAACAAGGCGATAAAACCTGTGATGATAGCATTGATATCTTGGTTAGATAGTTTTTGAAAGATCTTATTAGGGGTTGGCTGACCTTTTTTGAATTGGTGGCTAAAAATAAAGATAATTAGTGCATATCCCAATAAAAGTAAGCCCCACATTAAAATGTTTGTCGCTAACGGACTAAAGTTTTGGGGAAGAATATAAGGTAAGGCAAAAACTTGTTGGGGTAAGATCAAGCACAAACCTAGTAAAATGAATTTGATAATGCGCCAAGCATAACTTCCTAGTGTTTTTAAGTTCATAGTAGAGATCCCTTCTGTAAAAGTGTAATAAAAAAAGGCTGACGTTATGACGTCAAGCCTTAACATAGGTATTATAACCCAAAAATAGCTTTATATAAAAGGGTCGCGCAAGCACCGGCAGCAAATGGTGCTACAACTGGGATCCAAGCATAACGCCATTGGGAAGCCCCCTTGTGCTTAAGTGGGAACAATGCATGAACGATCCGTGGACCTAAGTCACGTGCTGGATTCAAAGCAGGACCAGTTGGACCACCAAAGGAAGTTACGATAACCATAACTAAGAGCCCGATACCGATAAAGCCAGCCCCTTGGTTACCGAGGTTAAAGATCGGCGAATGTGTGATCGCTAAAGCACTGAAAACTAAAGTAAATGTACCAAAGAATTCGTTGACAAAACCATTGAAGCGACTTTCAGTTGCATCGATCGTTGAGAAGGTCGCCAAAATAGCTTCTGGATCTTCGGTGATGTCGTAGTGTGGCTTGAAACAAGCTAATACGACTAATTGTCCAGCAATTGCGCCTAAGAATTGCATACTTATGTAAGGTAAGACTTCATGCCATGGGAAATCGCCTGCGATGGCTAATCCTAAAGTAAATGCAGGGTTGATATGGTTACCTGAGATCTTTCCAAACATCAAGGCTGGGATCATTACGGCAAAACCGTAACCGATCGAGATAACGATCCAACCACTGTGATAACCTTTAGTTCCTTTCAATTCAACGTTGGCCACCGAACCGTTACCCAACATGATCATGAGGGCTGTTCCAAAAAATTCGGCCATTAATCTTGAGTTTAATGCGAACTCCATATTTTCCTCCTAAATAAATAACAATGAAATAATACACTCATATAACTATAATGATTGCAATGGCGGGTGTCAATAGGCTTTCAGAAATATTTTTTATTAGAAAAAAGTAGGGTTTTAGTGAGTTGCACAGGGGTAAGGGTTGTATTTTTCACTAAAACGCATACAATTATAGAAGTAGTATTAATATTTGGATGAAAGGATAGTTTTAATAGTAAAAGTTATATGATATCAAAAGCAGTTTCACAATTGCTAAATCAGCGTAAAGAGAAATTTTTGATCCCAGCTGAGATCGTAGCTAATGTTCAAGAGAACAATAGTCTTGAACATGCATTTTTAGTTTTAAGTAAGGTCAAGTACGCCAAGATACCTGTATTAGACCAAGATCAACATTTTAAGGGACTACTGTCATTGGCGATGATCACGGAGACGATGTTAGGCTTGACTGGGATCGATCCTACACGTTTGGGACGGATCCAGGTCAAGGATGTGATGCAGACAGATGTTCCAACGATCTGTCCTCCATATGATATGGAAGAGATCTTGCATCTTTTAGTCGATCAGGCTTTCCTTGCAGTTGTCGATGAAAATGGAGTCTTTACCGGGATCTTGACCCGTCGTGAAGTGATGAAAGCTGTCAATTATTTGGCGCATGATTTAGAAAAAGAATATACGGTCGAAAAAAAATGACCTAAAAATGCCCAAACTACAGATCAGCAGTTTGGGCATTGATTTTATGCAGTAGTGCCTAAATTTAATGGTGAAGTCGGGATATTGAAACCTGCATCCTTTAAGGCACG
This sequence comes from Ligilactobacillus murinus DSM 20452 = NBRC 14221, assembly GCF_001591685.1. Classification (GTDB taxonomy): domain Bacteria; phylum Bacillota; class Bacilli; order Lactobacillales; family Lactobacillaceae; genus Ligilactobacillus; species Ligilactobacillus murinus. The sequence continues at coordinate 10,754 of NZ_BCVJ01000025.1, forward strand.
TAAGTAGTTATCCAATAAAATGCGCTGGACTGTGGCTTGGGCACCATTTTTAGTATAGGCAGTGACCCGGAAAACTAATTCGCCATTTGTAAGGGGGACCACCCCTAAGATCGTTGGGCCTGTGACGATCTCGGATAAATTAGGTACGATTTTTTGATTTACTTGGGTGATGATCTTTTTCATTTCACCAACATCTTTTTTAGGGTCTAAACGGATATCGATCACGGCTTGCATATTGTTACGTGACATGTTGCTAACGACGGTGATACTACGGTTAGGGATAAAGTTTAATGTTCCATCGTCACTGATCACTTGCGTTGTACGTAAACCAACAGCGTGGATCTTGCCGGTGATCGTATTTATTTTGACAACATCACCGACCGAAAATTGTTGTTCAAGCAGGATAAAAAAACCAGTTACAATATCGGTAACAAAACCTTGAGCCCCTAAACCAAGCGCAACACTGACGATCCCGGCTGAAGCGAGTAAGGTGCTAACAGGGATACCTAAGATCGAAAGGGTCGCATAAAAGTAGAAGAACAAAACACAGTAATGAAAGATGTTTTGGGTCAAAGTATAGATCGTTCCCAAACGTCCGATAGAGTAATTAGAATCTTTTTTCTTGGCGGTGGCAAAACTGCGGGCGATGATTTTTTTCCCAACAGAATGAATGATCAAGAAGAGTAAAGAGATCAAAATAAGTGAGATAGTCACCATGATGATCTTAGTGATAATGTTGTCCCAATTGATATTTTTTATGTAATTGTCTAAGACGCCCGTTTGTTTGACTACTTGTTTTGAAACGTCGGATGAGAGCGTCTTATCCGTTGTAGCTAATAGATACAAGTGAGATCCATCCTTTATGTTCAGAATTTATGTACTAATGATAGCAAATTTTTTTGAAAAGTGCGAAAGAAGTTTTTAGTTTTGAACAATATTTTTTGCGTAATAATTGCAGTTTTTGTGATTGAATGATATTCTAAAGACAATGAAAACTTAATGGAGGGTATAAAATGACAATAACGTTTGGACAGATTGCTGGGTTAATTGCAGCGTTAGCATTTTTGATCTTAGTTGTTTTCATTTGTACAGTGCTAAAGCATTTAGTGACGACTGTTAAAGAGATGAATAACAGCATTCAGATCTTGACTAAGGATGCTAACAGTATTGCTGGCAATGTGGATGAGCTTTTAGTAAAGACTAATGTTTTGATGGAAGATGTCAATCACAAAGTAAGTGAATTAGATCCCTTGTTTAAAACCGCAGCCGAACTAAGTGAAAGTGTATCTGATTTGAACGTAGCAAGTCGTTCAATGGCTGATAAGGTAGTACGTTCAACTGAAAGTGCGGCTAAAACAAGTGCTGCATTGCGCGTCGGTAAAATGGCACTTGGTCTTTACCAACGACACAAACAAAAACAAAGTAAGTAAACTTTAAGGAGTGGAGTATTATGAGTAAGAAATTGTTAGTTGGTCTTGGAATGCTTGCAGCTGGTGCAAGTGCAGCTTTGGTCGCTTCAAAGAAGTTGACCGCTGACCAAAAAGATAAGTTAGCGATGAAAGTCGATGAGACCGTCTTGAACGGACGTGAAAAAGCATTGAAATATAATCAATACTTGCAACAATTCTTGGAAGAAAATGGTGTTGATGACTTAAAAGAAAAAGTTGTCAGCCGAGCTGATGAATTCAAGAACGAACAAGCTGTTCAAGATGCTTTGGCTTCATTGAAACAAGCAACTTCTGACTTAAAAGAACGGTTGGAGAACACTAAGGATAAGTTTGATGATCTAGCTGAAGATGAAGCTTCTGAAGATTGGAATGACGATATCGTGATCGATGGTCGTTCTGCTTTTGGTGAAGCTAAGGATAAAAAAGATCAACCTTACGAAAAACCAACTGAAACATTTTATCCACACAACGATTAAAGTAAAAAATAGCGCTCCGTTGATGGAGCGCTATTTTTTACTTTAATTCGCTAATTTAAAGGGATGATTTGAAGTTCTTTAGTCGTATGTGTGAATGGTTCATTACCATCTTTAGTTAAGTAAACACAGTCTTCGATCCGGACCCCAGCCACTCCTGGAACATAGATCCCAGGTTCGATCGAGAAGCACATTCCAGGTTCAAGGACTAATTCATTTCCTTCCATGATAGATGGAAATTCATGATCACTTTGACCAATACCATGTCCTAGGCGGTGGATGAAGTATTCACCATAACCAGCTTTTGTGATGATATCACGTGCGATCTTATCTAATTCAAAAGCCCGCATCCCAGGCTTAGCTGCAGCTTGAGCAGCTAATTGTGCTTCTAAGCAGACTTGGTAGATCTCTTTTGCTTTATCGCTGACTTTACCAAAAGCAACTGTTCGTGAAGCATCGGACATATAGCCCTTATAATCAACACCTAGATCAAACAAGCAAAGTTCATTTGGCTTGATAAGATCAGCTTTTGGAGCCCCATGAGGGTCGGCGGCATTGGCTCCACTTTGAACGATCGTATCAAAACTCATATGCATGATACCGTTTTTCTTCATCGTGTATTCGATCTCGGCCACAACGTCTTGTTCAGTCCGCTTGGTCGAAAGTGCCTTAAAGCCGGCTTCAAAGGCAACATCAGCCCATTTACCCGCTGTTTTTAACAGTTCGATCTCGGCTGGTGTTTTAAAAAGCTTTTCACGTTCGATCACAGGAGAGAGATTCCCAGAGAATTCGGCTTGAGGGAAATATTTTCGGAGAGCCTCAAAACGAACCACAGTCAAGTTATCTTTTTCCAAAGCCCAATGCTTAGGTGAGGCTAATTCTGTGATATGTTCTTTGATCAAAGCATAAGGATCTTCATGGTCTAAGTAGCCATAAACAGGATATTTCCAGCCCGCTTTTTTGATCGCTTCGACCTCAAGTGCAGGTGCAAAGAGGAAAGGATCTTTATCTGGAAAGATAAAGAGTGCTAGTGTCCGTTCAAACGGATCGCTACCAAAGCCGGTAAAATATTGGATGTTTTTCCAATCACTGATATAAGCAATGTCCAAGTTATTGTCAGCTAACCATGTTTGGACAGTATTAAGATGTGACATTAAAAGCACTTCCTTTAATTGTTTTCAAAGCGACTACATTATAACACATTTTTGTAGTAAGTGAGCGTTAGATAACTTTGAAAATGAAAATACATGAAAAGAAGCTAACAAATTCTTGAAACGCTTGCAATCAGGTAAAAACTTTGATAAATTAGATAGGGTCGCAATGAAAACGATTTTGAAAATAAAATTAGTGAGAGGATAAAACCATGGAAAAACAAACAATTACAATCTACGATGTTGCACGTGAAGCTGCTGTTTCAATGGCTACTGTTTCACGGGTCGTTAATGGTAACCCAAATGTTAAGCCCGCAACACGTAAAAAAGTGCTTGAAGTTATCGATCGTTTGGATTATCGTCCAAATGCAGTCGCTCGTGGCTTGGCAAGTAAAAAGACTACCACAGTTGGGGTCATCATCCCTGATGTGACAAATGTCTATTTTTCTTCTTTAGCACGTGGGATCGACGATGTAGCTTCAATGTACAAATATAACATTATTTTAGCTAACTCTGATGGCAATCCTCAAAAGGAAGCACAAGTTTTAAATACTTTATTAGCCAAACAAGTTGATGGGATCATCTTTATGGGCAATAATATGACAGACGAGTTACGTGCTCAATTTGCACGCGCTAAGACACCGATCGTCTTAGCTGGTTCAGTTGATGCTAAAAATGAAGTTGAAAGTGTCCATGTTGACTATGTGGCTGCAGTTGAAGAAGCTGTAGCTGATCTGATCAATCATGGTAACAAGCGAGTGGCTTTCATCACAGGACCGATGAGTGATCCGATCAACGGTGAGTACCGTTTGAAAGGTTACAAGAACGTTTTAGCTAAGCATGGCATCGAATATGATCCAGATCTTGTATTTGAAACAGACTATAGCTATCGTGCTGGTGAAGTTTTATGGCCTGCTTTGGCATCTGCTAAGGCAACAGCAGCTTTTGTCGGGGATGACGAATTAGCTTGTGGCGTTTTGAATGGAGCTAAAGATGCAGGCGTCAAAGTGCCAGCTGAGTTTGAGATCATTACCAGCAACAATTCTAAGTTGACTGAGATCGTTCGCCCACAGCTTTCTTCGATCACCCAACCATTGTATGATATCGGTGCAGTTTCAATGCGCTTCTTGACTAAGATGATGAATAAAGAAGATATGTCTTCAGCTGAAAAGACGATCGAACTACCATACGGTTACATCAAGCGCGCTTCAACTAAATAGATCACCTAACGAGCAGGGAAAGCCCTTGCTCGTTTTTGGTCATAAGGAGAAAAATGAAAATAAACAAAGTATTTAATTGGCAAAATTTATGTTTATTTGGCGCAGGGCTCATTGTGCTCGTTTTGTTTATCAGTTCATCAATGCCCTACACTAAACAAACATCAGTCCCATTTTTAGAGCAACATCTAGCCCAAAAGCCATTAGAAAACTGGTTGAGCCAAATTTCGTTCAGATATGCTGGCAAAGAGATCAGTATTGCAAATATCGGCTATTATAAATTGGTGGAATTTTTTATCCGCAAAGGGGCTCATTTTGGGACGTATTTTTTATTAGGCGGACTCACCTCTTTAGGGCTTGCACACTATTGGCCTAAGTTAGGGCATGTAGCGTTTACTAGTTGGATGTTAGCAACGTTTTATGCGGGGACTGATGAGCTCCATCAAATGTTTACTGGTGATCGGACACCACTGATCCAAGATGTGATCTTAGATTCGTGTGGTGCGTTATTAGGTGTCATGTTTGCAATGTTACTTCTATATAGATCGAAAAAACGGCGAAATGGTTGAGAATCTTGCAACCAATAATATTTTTTGTTAAAATATACACGGCTTATTGCTAAATTTTACTTTTCGGAAAGAGGTATTAGAAATGTCAGGACATTCAAAATGGCATAACATCCAAGGGCGTAAAAACGCTCAAGATGCAAAACGTGGAAAAATTTTCCAAAAAATCTCGCGAGATCTATACATGGCTGCAAAGAGTGGCGGTCCTGACCCAGACGCCAACCCACAATTGCGCCTTGTAATGGAAAAAGCACGTGCTGCTAACATGCCAAAAGATAATATCAAACGTGCCCTTGATAAAGCTACTGGTGCAAATGGTGCTAACTACGAAGAGATCACTTATGAAGGTTATGGTCCAGCTGGGGTGGCTATCTTAGTTCATGCTTTAACAGATAACCGTAACCGGACTGCTTCAGCTGTGCGGACTGACTTCAACCGTAACGGCGGTAACTTAGGTGAAACCGGTTCTGTTAGTTTCATGTTTGATCGTAAAGGTTACATTGCGATCGTGCGTGAAGATCTAGACGTTGATGAAGATCAAATGTTTGAAGATGTGATCGAAGCAGGTGCTGAAGATCTTCAAACATCTGATGAAGTTTTTGAGATCTATACAGAACCAAAGATCTTCGAAGATGTACGTGATGCTTTACAAGCTAAGTATGACTTAGATTCAGCTGAGATCACGATGGTACCACAAAATACTGTCCCAGTTCCAGAAGACAAGGTCGAACAATTACAACGTTTGATCGATCGCCTTGAAGACGAGGATGATGTGTCTGAAGTATTTACTTCAGCTGAATTTCCAGATGAAGACTAATTAAACCTTGGGTTGCAATTTATGCAACCCTTTTATTTTACATAAAAATCCAGGAATACCAAGTATTTTAATGCTATTTATGCTATAATATGGACTGTGACTTAAAGATTTGAATTTTCAAATTACGTTAAAAGATATGCTAGTAATAAAACTTATGGAGGAAACTATGGTCAATAGAGTAACAGTTTTAGGCAGCTTGAACGTCGATAATATCATGCAAGTCAAGCGTCTGCCGTTGCCCGGTGAAACAATGACGATGTCAGCTAAAAAAATTGCAGGAGGAGGCAAGGGGGCTAACCAAGCGATCGCAGCTGCTCGTTCTGGTGCCCAAACCGCCTTTATCGGTAAAGTAGGAGCTGATGAACAGGGGCGTTTGATGAAAGGTTACCTCGAAGATGCAAAGATCGATGCAACTAGTGTAACGTTAGCAACTGAAGAAACTGGCCAAGCATTTATTTTATTACAAGAAAACGGTGAAAATAGTATTCTCGTCTTGGGCGGGGCTAACCAAGCGATCACTGATGATGATATTGAAGCTGCCAAAGAAAAGATCACGACGGCAGATTTCTTGATCACTCAGTTTGAGACCCCGATCGAAGCTTCGATCACGGCTTTTAAATATGCTAAGGAAAATGATGTCGTAACGGTCTTGAACCCTGCTCCAGCCAAACGTGTACCAGAAGCATTGCTTAAAAATGTTGATCTGATCGTATTAAATGAGACCGAAACAGAATTGTTGACCGGAATCAAGATCAATGCAGAAGAATCTTGGTATCAAGCTGCAGCTAAGTTAGCCAAAATGGGTGTGAAAAATACGATCATCACTTTAGGAAGTAAGGGTGCTTACTATAAAACAACAACGGCTGAAGGCTTTATTAAGGCTTTTAAGGTCGCTACTTTAGATACGACGGCGGCAGGAGATACCTTCTTAGGTGCGCTTAGTTCACAATTGGATAAAGATCTCTCTAATATCGAAGAAGCGATCGTTTTTGCTAGCATGGCTTCGGCTTTGGCTGTACAAAAATTGGGGGCGATCCCATCGATCCCACAATTAAATGAAGTCAACGACGCTTTAGGTGAAGCAAATTTTTAATAATAACGACATTTGATGACTGTTTAGGCAGTCATCTTTTTTTATCCCAAAATTCAAAAAATATTTTTCCCTGCTTTGCGTATTTATAAAGTGAAGGAGGGATAAAGGATGGAACTAGCAACGAAACTATTAACGGATGCGGTAGCTGTATCGGCTTTAGATATTTTACTTTTGCCGACAAAAACATGTTATCAAGTTAAGTATTTTATCCGTGGTCATTATCTTGTTCAAAGCGAATTGACTTTTGAACAAGCTCAAAAACTATTAGCCTTTTTTAAGTTTAAAGCGGATATGATGCTAAGCGAGCATCGGAGGCCACAGTTAGGTGCGTGGCAACAAAAGATCGGAGAGCAGCAGTTGTACTTGCGTTTTTCGACGGTGGGTGATTTTTTAGGGCGCGAATCAATGGTCATTCGTTTGATATACCCACTAAAAAGCATCAAATATCATTATTTAGTGCCAGAACAATGGACGCTTTTAGAACAAGTGTGTCAAAAGCGGGGACTAGTTATTTTTGCTGGTCCGATGGGTTCGGGGAAGACTACAGCGATGTATCAACTAGCTAAAGCTCAAAAGCAACAGCAAGTGATGTGTATTGAAGACCCAATCGAGATCAGAGAGGATAGTTTTTTGCAAATCCAAGTGAATCCAAAAGCTCAAATGGATTATTCGACTTTGCTCAAAGCTGCCTTAAGACATCATCCAGATATTTTTATCGTAGGTGAGATCCGTGATCAAAAAACTGCCCGTGCTGTACTGACGGCGGCTTTAAGTGGACATTTAGTTTTGAGTACGTTACATGCGACTAGTGCTTATGGTGTCATCGAACGTTTAGCTGATCTAGGGATCACACGGTCAGAATTAAAAAGTGTTTTGCAATTGGTCTCATATCAACGTTTGTTGCCACTAAAGTCAAAGGGCCAAGCAGTTTTGTTTGATATCATCCAACAGGCCGAACTTTTTAGTGAAAACGTGAAGCAAGAAAATAATGGGATGTCAGCAGATTGGGGGCGTTATCTTGAACAAAATGCAACCAAGGGGAAAATTACCGTTGCGACAGCGAAAAAATTTGCGCATGGCTAAGTGGACTTTGCGGCAACAAGCAAATTTTTTTGATCTATTAGCCGATCTTTTAACGGCAGGCTTTTCACTCAAACAAGCCTTGCAGAGTTTAAAGGTATTTTTGCCTAAAAATGGATTAGCGACGGTGATCGCCGAGCTAGAAACAGGTCAAAGTTTCAGTCAGGCATTAAGATCTAAGGTGACAACTAATATTTACTGTCAACTTGTGATCGCTGAAAAACATGGCAGTGTAGATCAAAGTGTTTTTCAGTTAGGAAAGTATCTAAAAAAACGTGTGCAGCAACGTGAAAAGTTACAGTCATTATTGTTATATCCAGTGATCATTTTAGGGTTATTATTATTTTTGATGATCGCTTTGAAGATCTGGTTGGCACCTGAGATCGCACAATTTTCAGTCTCAATGACTGGTAAAGATCCATTTTCCTACCTGATCTTTGTTAAATTTGGTGGCCTAGTCTTATTGAGTTTATTCATTTTAGGAGTGATCCACTTTTTTTACTGGTGGAAAAAGCAATCGATCTTTGGACGGCACAGTTGGTATAGTAGCTTACCGATCGTCGGGAGCTTATATCGTCAATATAATTGTTATTATTTGACATTTAATTTGGGTCTATTGATCGAAAGTGGATTAGAATTTCAACAAATTTGTGGATTACTAGAACACTTTGATGAAAAAAGTTTACTTTATCACTTGGGGCGTGCCTTTTCGGAGCGGTTAGCCCGTGGAGAAAAGTTGACACTGATCATGGAACATTATCCATTTATTCCATCTGAATTAGCACTTTTTTTTCAAAAAGGTCGCTCAAAAGAAGAGATCGGTAAAGATCTGCTGGCTTATTCCAAACTAGCTTATCAAAAATTATTAGAAAAATCGGATCATTTGTTAGCTTGGGTCCAACCATTACTGTTTATGGTGATCGCAATAGTGATCATTTGCACATACTTAGCGCTATTATTACCGCTATATTCAAGTTTAGGAGGACTGTATAAATGAAAAAAACCAAGATGAAAGCGTTTACGTTAGTGGAGATGGCAATTGTTATCTTTATCATCAGTTTGTTGATCTTGATCATCATGCCTAACGTCGCTAAACAACGTTCCAATGCTGAAAAGGTCAATACTCAAGCCTTGCAAGCTGAGTTAGATACCCAAGCCCAACTATATGCCGATGAAAAAGGAACTGAGATGGAAAATGTTGCTCCAACGGATCTTGAAAAAGCTGGATATTTGACAGCTAAACAAGTAGCTGCCATTGAAAAGCATCATCTTAAAGTTGAAAAGAATGAGCAATGACCATGAAAGTTCGAGGTTTTACGCTTGTTGAAGTGACTGTGACCCTTTTTATTGCAACTTGCATATTTTTATTGGGGATCGGTCTAGGAACACATACCTTAGCTAGTTTACAAGAAAAGTTGTTCTTTAATGAATTGCGTCAAACCTGGTTTGCAACGATCTATCAAGGGGAGCAACAAAAGCAATATACGTGGATCCAGTTTGAGCCAAAACAGGTCAAGTTTAGTGTCGGACAAAAGACCCTAAAAATTCTGGTATATCCAAAATCGTTGACACCAACGACTGAATATCAAGAGTTATCAGTAAGTGGTCTAGGATCACTTAGTCCCACGACAGAAACATTTACTTCAACTCTAGGTAAAGAGTATCGCGTGCATTTTCAATTAGGGTATGGCACACAATATCGTGTTGAAGAAAATATGCTAAAAGGTAGGTGATAGTGTGCATGTACAGGCTTTTTTGTTGGCTGATGCACTGAGCGGGATGAGTGTGTTATTAATTATTAGTACGTTATTGTACTTGACAGATCTACGGTTGCATCAAGCGACAACACAAGCTTATCAACAAGTTCAAGTAGCTCAAAAGTTACTAGTGCAGAGTCAGTTACAAACAACTAAAGCTAAAGGGGGAAAAATTGAAGTTCAGATCACAGATCGAGCTGGGCATAAAATTACAATTGAATTGCGCAAAGATTAAGGGCTTTACTTTGATCGAAGCCACAGTTGCCCTAATGGTGACAGCTTTGGGGCTAGCGCTATTAGCAGGGATCGGCTCGAATATGCAAAAACAAGTGGTAGCTAAACAGGAGACTGATCAGTTTGAATGGGAACGTTTTGTTAGTTTACTACAAAATGAGCGCCAACATTTCGCCTTAGTAAAAAAGTCAGGTGAAAATGGGGAAAATATCTATTTATATAGTCGAAAAGCTAAAAAAGATTATATCGTTCATTATGAAAGCCAACGTGACAAAGTGATCATGGAGACCGCATCTGGTGGTTATATGCCGTTATTATATCGAGTATCTAGTTTTAGTGCAGTTAGACAAGGTGAAACGATAAAAATAACCGCCCAGATCGATCTCAGGACTTATCAGACGACCGTGAGTTTACCGCTACAGAAAGAAAGTGGACTATGAAATTGAAAGGGACTCTACTGAGTTCGGCGCTATTAATGTTAGTTTTGGTGACAGCTGTTTTTTATGCGCAATTGTTAGGACATCAGCTTCAGCAGGCGACATATCAACGACAAAGCATGTATTATCGTGCTCGTACCTTAGCTGTATTAGCCCAAAAACTTGACTTAAAGCCTGGACAAAAAGCAAGTTCAGCTCAAGGACAAGTGGAAATGTTAAAAGATCAAGTCAAAGTGTTTCTTCCAAATGGCCAAAAATATACCCTTGATCAGATCAACTAGATACCACGACTTGAATTTCTAGTAAGATATGCGATAATAAGACATTAGTAAAAAAGTTGATTAGGGTGTGAAAAATGGCATTAGCAAAAGTAGAAGAAAAATTTCAATTATTGAATGAAGCGATCGAGCTCTTGCAAGAAAATGTAGAATGCTCAGCGTTAGATGCTTTGATCGAAACGTTTGAAAATTTATTGGATAATGGTCGAGTTCATGTTGAAGATGGGGCACCAGATGAAGCAACAGTCGCTAAATTAAAAGATCTTTATCAAAAGATCGACTTAGCTTCTTTATCTAAAGAAGAACGGCGCTCAGTATTGCAATTGTGCCTTTTACAAGCTTATAAGCGCGAAAAAGTTCAAGCAAATCACCAAATGACACCAGATACGATCGGATTTTTATTGGCATATCTGATCGAAAAAGTTGGAAAATATACAGCTGGCCTAAAACTATTAGATCTGACGGTTGGGACAGGGAATTTGTTATCGGCGATCTTGAGCACCTTGAAGAAAAGTGGATGGAAAGAGCTTGATGTCTATGGGGTCGATAACGATGATACGATGTTAGCTTTAGCCAATATCTCGGCTGAATTGATGCAAAGTAAAACGCAATTGGTCCATCAAGACGCATTGGCTGAGTTACAAGTACCACCAGCTGATATTGTTGTAGCTGATCTGCCGATCGGCTATTATCCTCTTGATAGTCGGGTAAAAGAGTATCATACCTCGTTTGCCAAGGGACATTCTTACGTGCATTATCTACTGATCGAACAAGCGCTTGAACAATTGGTAGCTGGTGGTTGGGGTGTCTTTGTTGTTCCACGTGGGATGTTTGAAGCCCCTGAGGCCAAACAATTACTGCAAGTGATCCAAGCAAAGGGCTATTTGCAAGGCCTACTCAATTTACCACAGCAACTATTTATCAATGAGAATTCGCAAAAATCGATCTTACTCCTACAAAAGAAGGGACCACATGCTAAGCAGGCTGAACCTATCTTATTGGGAGAATTTCCACTGATGAAAAATCAATTGGAGTTTGTCAAGTTTATGCAAGAGATCGATAACTGGCAAGCCCGAAACTTTGCTTAAAAAATAAAGAGCTACTTTACCAAAAAGGCAGTAGCTCTTTATTTATGTATATAATTGAATTTTATTCATCTAAAAATGAAATAGTTGAATTTTACTTAACTAAAAGATTAAGATAAACTTAATTATATGAAATATTAAAGGAGTTTTTTGATGGAAAATGAAGAGCAATATGCCCGTGGCTTAAAGAGCCGGCATGTCCAATTGATCGCATTAGGTGGAACGATCGGGACCGGGCTATTTTTAGGTTCAGGAAAATCGATCCAGTTAGCGGGACCTTCGATCGTCTTAGCATATCTTATAACAGGCGCGATCTGTTTTTTGTTGATGCGTGCGATGGGGGAATTGCTACTTTCAGACTTAAAGAGCCATTCGTTTATTGATTTTATTGAACGATATTTAGGTAAAGATATTGGTTTTATCACCGGCTGGACGTATTGGGTCTGTTGGATCACGATCGCGATGGCTGATGTGACGGCAAGTGGGATGTACATCCATTATTGGTTCCCCCATATTCCTGAGTGGATCCCTGGGTTCATCATTTTAGCGATCTTGTTAGCCTTGAATTTGATCACAGTTGCTTTGTTTGGTGAGACTGAATTTTGGTTTGCTTTGATCAAAGTCATCGCGATCATTGCATTGATCGTGATCGGGATCGTTTTAGTCGTGATCGGTTATGAAACACCTAGTGGACATGCTTCTGTGATGAATTTAGTTGATTATGGTGGTCTTTTCCCTAAAGGCTTAGGTGGCTTTTTAATGTCATTTCAAATGGTAACATTTGGCTTTATCGGGATCGAAATGATCGGTGTCACAGCTTCTGAGACTCAAGATCCTAAAACTGTGATCCCTAAGGCGATCAATGAGATCCCGCTTCGGATAATTATTTTTTATGTGGGGTCCTTACTAGCCTTGATGTGTATCTATCCTTGGAGATCGATCACGCCAGATCAAAGTCCATTTGTTCAAGTTTTTGAAAATATTGGTATTCCTGCTGCGGCTGGAATTATTAATTTTGTTGTTTTGACAGCAGCTGCTTCAGCATGTAATAGTTCGATCTTTAATACTGGGCGAATGGTCTTTTCTTTAACATATAAAGAAAAAGGTCGCTTTGCTAAAAAGATGAGCAAGCTTTCACGGCACCAAGTTCCCGCTAATGCGATCCGCTTTTCGACGGCAGTTATTGCTTTAACGGTCGTGGCCAACTTGGTGATCCCAAACACCTCCCTATTTACTTTTATCTCAAGTGTAGCAACAACGTGTTTTCTCTTTATCTGGGGTGCGATCGTGGTCGCTCACTTGAAATATCGTAAAGAGCTAAAAGCTAAGGGACAAAAAAATGAATCTAATTTCAAGATGCCACTTTATCCAGCTTCAGACTATGCGGTCTTGCTCTTTTTAGCTTTTGTCTGTGTGATCATGTGCTTTGAAAAAGCAACTTTGATCGCACTACTGGCTTCGTTAGTTTGGTTTGCAGCGCTCTTTATGTTAAATAAATTGCGAAAAAAGCATCTATCTGAAAATTAATAGGTAGAGTATTTGACAAGATGGTCAGTACCGTATGAATAACGAGGGTCTTACCATGATGTGTATTTTTGGCATCGTGGTAAGGTCCTCGTTATATTATTAAACATAGCTCAGATGCATATTTGATATCGGCGGTTGATCGCGCGTCGCTATTTTAGCTTTGATCTAAGCAGTTACCTTTTATGGGATTTTCAGCTATACTATATTAGAGATATGTCAACCATTATTGTAATTGATAGTATATGTGATTCACACGAAAGATAAATGTGGTGTGAATGAGACAGAAAAATTTAAGAAAGGAGAGGCTATATTTCTTTCGCAAGCAACATGCTTGACTACATTTTATATAGCAGGAATTTTTTTGAATAGTGAGAAAAAGGAACGCAGAGAAGCGCAGTTAGCCAAGAAAGCTGAAACGATCAAAGCTTTTGCAAGTGAAGTCGTTTTGCAAAGCCCTACCCAAATGCTGATCGATGGGCGACCATATATTTTAGAGAAAAATTATCGTAATGGATTTGAGGTCGAAAAATTAGAGGAACGTTTTAGCAATATTTTGACTAAGTATGATTACATTGTCGGTGATTGGGGTTATGACCAATTGCGGTTGCGGGGCTTTTATGCTGCAGGTAGTAATAAGGGGACGCCCACGCAAAGTATTGAACGCTTACAAGATTATCTTTATGAATATTGTAATTTTGGCTGTGCTTATTTTGTCTTGCGCAATTTAGATGTTCAGACCCCGACACCATCGCATAATGGTGGTAAAAATAAAAAAACTGGTCATAAGCGTCGGACACAAAATAGAAAAGAAAAGTCGCAAAAGGCATATACAGCACAACGTGTATATGATATAAATAAAAAGCAACCTCGGTCGAAAAAATATACGACAGACCAGGTCAAAAAACGCAAACGGCGCTTTACGATCCGCCAAAAAAATAAATAAGGGGTAGTTTACCAAAATGAAAAAATATGCAGGCTATATGATCGATCTTGATGGCACGATCTATCGTGGTAAGGAAAAGATCCCAGCTGCGAAACGTTTTATCGAAAATTTGCAGGCTAAAAATATTCCATTTCTCTTTGTAACTAATAATAGTACACAAGCACCTGAAAAAGTTGTGGCTAATTTAGCAAAGAACTTTGATATTCACGTTACAGTCGATAATGTTTTTACTTCAGCTTTAGCGACAGCGGATTATATTGCTGATTTAGATAATGAAAAAAGAACGGCTTATGTGATCGGTGAATTAGGCTTAAAACAAGCTATTTTAGACCGAGGTTTTAAATTTGAAGAGACAACACCTGATTATGTCGTTGTAGGTCTAGATTATGATGTAACGTATCACAAATTTGAATTAGCAACATTAGCGATCAAACGTGGAGCTACTTTTATTGGGACCAATGCAGATACGAATCTACCTAACGAGCGTGGATTAGTTCCCGGAGCAGGTTCAGTGATCGCTTTAGTTGAATGTGCAACGCAACAAAAAGCGCAATATGTGGGTAAGCCAGAGACGATCATCATGGAAAAAGCTTTGAAGCGCTTAGGCCTAGCTAAAGATCAAGTAGCAATGGTCGGTGATAACTATATGACTGATATTCAGGCTGGGATCAATTTTGGGATCGATACGATCTTAGTTTATACAGGAGTTTCAACGAAGGAACAAGTGGCTAAGAAAGCTATCAAACCAACAGTTGAGCTCGATTCGTTAGACCAATGGGAAGTCTAAATGTTCGATATGTAAAAGAGGCTGGGGTCCAAGTCTTGTTGTTGCTGTTTTTAGTGACATTTTGCATAACGTTAACGATCAATTTCCATCCACTCTACTGGTGGTTTATGCACCACTATGAACTATATCAAGAAGTAGGGCTGACTGAACACGGGTTACGGGAAAATTATTTGTCGTTGCTAGCGTATCTTAATTATCCGTGGGTCACAGAGCTTAATTTATCTTTGCCGATATCCTATAATGGGATGCGCCATTTTGAAGATGTCAAGCGGCTATTTTTCTTGAATTACAGTGTTTTAGTCCTGACTGCTTGGCCAGCGCTACATTATTTGTATGATCTGACACTAAAAAAACGGCTTTGGATCTTACAAGGAAAGATATATGGTCTAAGTTTGATCTTAGCAGGTTTTATTTGTTTTATAGTGGTCGATTTTGAAGATTTTTTTATCGTCTTTCATGAAGTATTATTTAGAAATGATGATTGGATATTTGATCCGAATTTAGATCCGATCATCAATGCTTTGCCAAGTGAGTATTTTTTAGCGTGTTTTGGCATATTTGTAGGAACATTTACTTTGAGTTTACTTAGCATTTATATTGTTGGAAAATGGCAATTAAAAAACGTGGTCGCTTGAATTGACCACGTTTTTTTGTATTGATATTATTTTTTCGAAGTTTTTGATTTGATAGCTCCTATGATAGCTGGGATCAAAGAAACAGCGATGATCCCAATAATGATCAAGGAGAAGTGTTCTTTAACGATCGGGAAATTACCAAAGAAATAACCTGCACCACAGCAAAGCGTTACCCAAGCCGTTGCACCGATCAAGCAATAGCGGATAAAGGTTTTGAAATTACCACCACTCCCGCCGTAAACAAAAGGTGCCAGTGTACGGATGATCGGCATGAAACGGGCTAATGAGATAGCGATCCCACCGTGTTTATCAAAGAATTCTTCAGTTCGTTTTAGATCTGACTCTTTGATGATCCGACTGAAAAATTTAGTCTTGGTCAATTTTTTTCCCAGATAATGACCGATAAAGAAGTTAAGTGAGTCGCCCAAAACAGCAGCAAACCAGAAGAGGGCTACAAAGATCCAAATATCTAGGCTGTATTTAGGATTGGCTGACATCGCACTGGCTGCAAATAAAAGTGAATCTCCGGGTAAAAATGGCATAATAACGGCGCCCGTCTCGATAAAGATGATCGAAAATAAGATCAGGTATGTCCAATCACCGAAGAGATTAACGATCGTAACTAAGTGGACATCGATGTGTAAGATAAAATCAATTAGTTGTGACATTGCTATAGGTGTTCATCGTCAGCTATAAAAACATGAACATATTCCTTTCGTAATTGTAGTTGTTGATTTTTGACAACTATAGGAGAGTGCCGACAATAAAGTTTGCTCTCTTATCTATAAATATACTACACTTTTAGCTTAGTGTACTTAATTATCTTGAGCAGCTTCAAATTTTTTAATTAATTGCGTACTATGAGCTGGCTGGCGTTTTTCTGGATAGATCCGTAGTAGTGCACTGTTGATGACACTTGGAGCTTCGCCAAAACCAGTTGCCATCAAATTTAGTTTATCTGCTTGGGCTGCAATATCCCCGATCGCGTAGACGCCAGGGATCGAGGTCTCATTTTTAGCATTAACAGCAATATTGTGATGGTCAAGTTCGAGTGCCCAACTTTCAAGTAACTTTGAACTTGAGGCAAATCCGTAATTGACCAAAAGGTGATCGACTGTCAATTCTTTTTTCTCGGCACTACGGGGTTTTTCTAAGCTGATGCAGAGTTTATCTTGGGCAGAAGAAAGATCAGTGATCAAATAGGGCGTGTGTAGGATCGTATTTGTTTCTTTAAGCGCCGAAACACTAGATTCTAAAGCTCTAAATTTATCGCGGCGGTGGATCAAGTGAACTGCTTTAGCGATCGGTGCTAGTTCTAAAGCCCAATCAACAGCTGAATCGCCACCGCCAGCGATCGCTACTTCTTTATTACTGAAGTCCTTTAGATCTTTGACGAAATAGTGGAGTTGTTTGTCTTCGAATCGATCAGCGGCTGCTACCTTTAGTTTACGTGGTTCAAAAGCTCCGGCACCAGTAGCGATAATGATCGTTTTTGAATAAGTTGTTCGTTTAGATGTTTTGATCTCAAAGCCACCAGTGATTTGAGTGAAACTTTCTACGCGTTCATTTAAAAAGATATCAGGCTCGAATTTTTCGACCTGTTGTTTTAAATGAGCGATCAATTCTGTTCCGGTGATCTCCGGAAAAGCAGGGATGTCATAGATTTTTTTAGCCGGAAATAGGGCACTGACTTGGCCCCCTAACTGTCCTAAACTTTCGATGATCTGAGTTTTAGCTAAACGCATTCGAGCATAGGTCGCAGCAAACATTCCAACTGGTCCCCCGCCGATGATCGTAATATCATAAAATTCTTTAGCTACCATAAAGTGGTTGCTCCCTTCATAATTCTTGTCAGTTAAAGTTACAATATCATATTAAAGGTGTAAAATAAAATTGGCAATAACTTGTGAGTTAAAGTATCATATCTAAGTGAAAGATATATTTATAGAGATAAGGAAGAAATAGATGGAATTTTTACAATTAGACACTGATAAATTGACCCCAAGTGCGGTCATCAAAACAAATTTGGGTGAGGTGACTTTGGCACTTTTCCCTGAGCAGGCCCCTAAAGCGGTTGAAAATTTTGTGACTTTAGCCAAAAACGGTTATTATGATGGTGTTATCTTTCACCGAGTGATCTCAGATTTTATGATCCAGACGGGTGATCCTACTGGAACTGGAATGGGCGGTGAAAGTATCTGGGGTAAAGCTTTTGAAGATGAATTTTCTGATGAACTTTACAATTTACGGGGCGCTGTTTCAATGGCAAATGCTGGTCCTAATACGAATGGAAGCCAATTCTTTATCGTTCAGAATAAAAATATGCCTAAGCGTATTATCAAACAATTGACGACTTATCCTAAGGAGATAGTTCAAGCATATCGCCAAGGAGGTACACCTTGGTTAGATAGACGCCATACTGTTTTTGGACAGGTCATTTCTGGCATGGAAGTAGTTGATAAAATTGCTAAAGCTAAGACTAGTTGGGGCGATAAACCTAAGCAAGACATTGTAATTGAAAATATCGAAATACTATAGAGGTAGTTGATCATGGAAATAGCTTATCGTATCGGAATGGTACTGGAAGGATATGTGACTGGGATCCAACCTTATGGCGCTTTTGTGGCGCTTGATGAGGAGACACAGGGCTTGATCCATATTTCTGAGTGCCATCACGGTTTTGTAGATGATATCCAAAATTATTTAAAAGTCGGGCAAAGAGTGCGAGTGATGATCATTGATATCGATGAGTATACTCAAAAGATCTCACTTTCGGTCAGATGTTTGGAGAAGACCTTTGATTTTAACCAACCGCGGCATACACGTTACCAACATAAGAAGTACTGGACTAATCGTCATGTATATGAAGGCTTTAGCCCAATAGCCAAACGTTTGGATCATTGGGTCGATGAAGCTTTGGCCGACATTGCAGCAGGAAAATAAAGTATTTGGAGCAGAAATAAAAAAATTTCTGCTTTTTTTATAAAAAAATGTTGACGTTCTTTGACT
>NZ_BCVJ01000026.1 GCF_001591685.1 Ligilactobacillus murinus DSM 20452 = NBRC 14221
AGCAGTAACTGAGCAAATCGCTGATGTTGTAATTGCATTTGAGAAAACGTATCTAAAAATAAAGCCTTACAATGCTTAGGGATCCCGAGTTCATACATCAATGTATCCGGAGCAGCTTCTAGGTTCGTTGTGGTGTAGTAGTGACATAAAAGTAAGATGATCGCAAATCGATCGGCTTCTGCTTCAAAGTGTGAGATGAATCGGCTATGAGATGTATATTGAAGCAGTAGTGGTCTGATCCCTTTATGGAGTAAAATGTGTCCCAGTTCATGTGCGACTACAAAGCGTTGCGTAATGGTGTCAAGTTGCTGGTTGAGATAGATCAACGAGACATCACAATAAGTAGTTTTAAAGCCTAAAATATCGCCGAGTTCAAAATATAGGATCTCAATATCTAAGGTAGCACAGAGACTATAAGGGTCAAAAGTGCGGTCGTATTGTTTGAGAGCAATGACTTTTTCGAATAAACGCTCCATTTTTAAGCACCTCCAGAACGTATGTTTGGGTATATTTTAGCACGTGCAACAGAAAAGTAAAATAAAAAGTCCTCTAAATTAGAGAACTTTTCTAGTTATTGTCATAATGCTCTGCTTGCTTGCGTTGACTGAGTTCTAAACCGATCTCAAGGGCATTAGCAAGTAACTTGCGATTGTCAGTTGTTAAAGGCAGTCCATCGAAGTTTAGATCGGGCTCATTTTCAGTGAGATCGATCAAGTCTTTGATCTTGCGTGCAAGATCTTTTGCAATTTGCTCATTATGTTTGTGATAAAATATTTCTCCCTTAGGTACATCGATCGACTTTTTACCTAAGATAAAATCCGTTGAAACATCGAAGATCTCAGCCAATTTTATGATCTCCTCTGCTCGTAATGGGCGATCACCATGCTCGATCCGCCCCATAACATTTTTATTTAAACCCATCAACTTAGCTAATTGTGCTTGCGATAAGTTGTGGCTCTCTCGAAGTGTGATGATAACTTCGGGGATCGTTGACTTCATTATCACACCTCCTTTATCAATTTGACCAGATGGAGCGTCAATGGAAAAGGTGGATGCAAAATAAAGACAATTTATTGACATACCCGTTTTGGAGTGATATATTCATAGTGCAAAGGATTTAGATACATCTAAAGGTTGTCTCTATTTTGTTTGCGTTGTTGAAAGGAACAATATTGCTTTCCCGTATATTGTTCCACATCCATTGACGATATTGAAACTTATACCAGCAATTGCGCCAACAATTAGCTGGTCAGCTTTGATCAATTATTCTGACACAATCATAGCATAATTTTTATATCCTGTCATTTTCAAGTTTTAGGCTAAAGCAGTGAAGTGTTACTGTATCAGCCTTAGGGCGTTAAAAGCTTGTCGTCCTGAAATCAGTCAGGAGCTGATAAAACATTTTTCTGTCACTATGCGTTATAATGACAAAAAAGCGGTCTTTTTTGATCGAGCTTGTTCAAACTTATTGTTGTGAGGGTGACCTGATGTGGGTCCCCTTTTTGCTTTACTAAAAATTAGGGGGAATATATATGTTACTGATCAAGAGTAATAATTCAAAACAGCAAGTGTTAGATCAAGCATTAAAAAAGTTGACAGAAGATCTACATTTGAAGCTTGTTGCCTTTGATGCTGCTGAATTTGGTGTCTATGAGGCAGAAATGGTCGTTTTCTTACTTGACCAACAATCACGCCTGAAACTGCCATTACTACAAGAGGGATTATTGGAACGCAAGATCAAAACTAAAGTGCTCGAGACGGAAAATTATGGGCTTTTTCCAACGATTTGATGATAATTGCTTGCTAAATTTGGGTGCTTGTTCTTTAATTAATACATAGCAGTATTTTTTGAAGGGAAGAAAAACATGCAAAAAAGCAGTTTTAGTGAACGGTGTTTGAACGTATTTTTACTGTTTGTTGTTATTTCAATGGTATTATCATTGGGACTTACCGTTAAAGATGCCTTATTAGGCTCTACGGCAGATCAAGGAGCGGCTTGGTTTTTAGCACTTGAGATCGTTTTAGGTTTAGTTATCGTATTGATCCCCAAGTGGGTCGCTAAGCGCTTGGAGATCTATTTACCACCGACATTGTATTTGTTCTTTGCTCTTTTTATTTACGGTTCAGTTTATTTAGGAACGGTCTATCACTTCTATAGTGTTCCATATTGGGACAAAGGGTTGCATTTGTTAAGTGGTGCGTTGTTAGGTGGGTTTGCTTTTTCAGCTTTTGGCGCATTAGTTCCCGAGGATGCCATTGCGAAGATCTCACCTTTTTTTATTGGAATGTATAGTGTAGCCTTTGCGGTTTTTTGTGGTGTGTTATGGGAATTCTATGAGTTTACGTGTGATAGTTTTGGTATGAATCTTCAACGTTATATGCAGGCGGGACGTCCATTAGTTGGACGAGCTGCGTTGATGGATACGATGGGCGATCTATTCGCCGATTTTATCGGGGCATTGCTTTTTGCAGTGGTAGCTTATTTACAACTAAAGAAAAATCGTAATTGGTTAAAGAGTTTCTTCTTTAAACGAATTGAACAGAAATGATGATTTAAGGCTTTTGTGTCACTTATGATGCAAAAGCTTCTTTTTTGAAAAAATAATAAAAAATTAAATATTATTTATTTTAGGTTAAGAAGTTTGATTTCCTTACGAAATGACATGCAAAATAGTGAGATACCTGTTAGGGTTAGGGTAGGGACAAGAAAGGCGTGATGTCATGAAAGCATGGATCAAATGGAGTATTTGTTTTGTAATGTTTCTCCAAGCTGCTTTGGGAGGCATCGTGATCGCTTGGTGGTTTTTCCCACAGGCAAGTATCTTCCAAGATATTTTTGACTACCTACTGACCGACTTGGGTCAAAAAGTCATTTTGGGTCTGGGGATATATCTAGTTGTACTTGCAGTTTTGTGGCTTAGTTGGACGATCAGTCGCCCGACGACACAAAGCAGTATGACGATCCACCGCGATCATGCTAGTAAGGTCCAGATCGATCAAAAAGCAGTTGAGAATAATGTTCGTTTGACGCTTGGTAAATATGATCTGTTTAACATTGAGGTCAAAGTTAAGTTATTATCTAATCGGAAGCAAGCTGATGTAGTTGTTGTTGCGATGTTATCGCAAACGACCGATCCTACAGTGTTAGAGTCACAACTCACCCAAACTGTGAGACGTGATTTAAAGGAGATGTTGAATATCGAACTAAGGCGTTTAAATTTAAAACTTAAACCATATCATTATGATCAAAAAGTTACTATTGTCTAGGGATAAAAAGAAATTGCGAGGTAAGCGATATGGAAAAAGAAAAGTTAGAACAGAAATTGACCTTTGATGATCAAGTGATCGAAAAAATTGCAGGGATCACAGCAAACCAAGTTCCCGGGATCATTTCACTTGATGGAAACATGTTTAGTGAATTTACCGATAAGCTGACCCAAGGAACCGATAAGACCAAGGGGATCGAAGCAGATGTCGGTGAAAAGCAAGTGGCGATCAAAATGGATGCCACGATCGAATATGGTAAAAGTGCAGAGACGATCTTTAAAGAGGTCTCAAGCAGAGTCCAAAATGCCTTACGCGAGATGACAGGGCTGAATTTAGTGAAATTTGAAATGCACATCAACGACGTAAAAACTAAAGAAGAATTGCAACAAGATAATAAATAGGAGCATAAAAAATGAGTGAAGAAAAATTAAAGGGCTTAAAAGATGAAGCCGTAGGAAAAGTCAAAGAAACTGAAGGAAAATTGACCGATGACAAAGTGCGTAAGACTCAAGGTAAAACACAGAGCTTATTGGGTAAAGCGCGTAAAAAAGCTGCTGACCTAAAAGAAGATATTGAACAGGGCACTGAAAAACTAAAAGAAAAATTTGAAAAAGATGACGAAAATAAGTAAGGAGGTGAGCTAAATGTTACATTGGCTTTGGGTATTGATCGTTGGTGCGATCATTGGTGCGATCGCAGGAGCCTTGACGAAAAATGGTGGTTCGATGGGCTGGATCAGCAACATTTTGGCTGGTCTGATCGGTTCATCATTAGGTGAAGCTTTACTAGGTGCTTGGGGACCACAACTTGCAGGAATGGCGATCATTCCATCAATCATTGGTGCAGTGATCTTGGTCCTTATTGTGTCAGCTATCTTTAGTAGAAGAGCACATGCATAGTTAAATCGTCTTAGACTAGGGGCAATTGTCGCTAGTCTTTTTTTGTAGACGGCTCAATTATTAAATATTAAAATTATGGTGAGGGGGAAGATAAAGAGAGGATGGGCAGGATGGAGATCTTAAAACTAAAAAATGTCGTTAAAATTTATAAGTTGGCTGGGGGTGGCACCTTTGAGGCATTGAAAGATATCAATGCAACTTTTTCAACCGGTGAATTAGTATCGATCGTCGGTGAATCAGGGAGTGGGAAATCCACGCTGATGAATTTGATCGGCGGCTTGGATTCTGACTTTGAAGGTGAGATCAGTTATCGTGGTAAAAATTTGCGCGACTACACTGCACAAGAATTAGCTGATTACCATAAGAAAAGTATCGGTTTTATCTTTCAAAACTTTAACTTGATCCCCCATTTGAATTTGATCGATAATGTTGCCTTAGCGATGACTTTGTCTAATATCGATAAGGAGACGCGGGTCAAACGTGCTAAGGAACTATTAGAGAAAGTGGGTTTAAAAGACCATCTCTATAAAAAGCCAGATCAGATCTCTGGTGGCCAAAAGCAACGCGTTGCGATCGCGCGGGCTTTGATCAATGATCCAGATGTTATCATTGCTGATGAGCCCACGGGAGCTTTAGATGCTGAAACGACGGATAATGTTTTGGCTTTGATCAAAGAGATCGCTCAAAGTGGTAAGCTAGTTTTGATGGTGACGCATTCAGATCGTGTAGCTGCTCATTGTACGCGGGTCTTGCGGATCGATAATGGAAGATTAGTTTCAGATGAGGTGACGGGGAAGTTAGAACCCTTAGCGACGAAAGCAAAACATAACGCTATCAAAGTCAAAAATATGAGCTTGTTCAATGCGATCAGATTAGCCTTTCTCAATATGAAAGCCAAATTGGGTCGGAATACTTTAGTTGCCTTTGGGACTAGTATTGGGATCATGGCGGTCGTTTTGATGCTATCGATCGGACGAGGCGTAACTACTTATATCAAAGACACGATGAATAGCTACACCAATCCTAATGTGACGGAAGTGCATCGTCAAAGTATGATGCCCGATCCCGCTAAGCAACCAGCTATGGACGATCATGCAGAGATCAGTCGAATACAGCAAAATAATATGGCAGCTTTGACAGGCTCAGGAACAGATAATGATTTTACAACAAAAGATATCACAAAACTTAAAGCTATCAAACACGTCGATCGGCTTGAGAAGGGCTATTCGACCCTTTCATTAGGTACAAACAGTGTTAGTTATGGTGATAAAAATGCTATGATCATGACGTTACAAACAATGTCGAGCAATATCACCAAATCAAGTATCGTTTCGGGTAACGCGCCTAAAAAAGATGAGGTCTTACTTGATAAGGGAACAGCCGATCTTTTGGCCAAGAACATTGTTGGTAAAGAAGTAACATTTAAACTAACGATCGATGGTCAGCAAATCGAGCAAAAATTAAAAGTCAGTGGGACCTATGAACAGCAGGGGTCTAACTTCAGTACTGCGATCGTACGTTATAGCGATCTAAAAGATATTTTTGCGCAAAATGGCCAAACGTTAAAGCCTAATGTTGTATATCTTTATACTAAGAATAAAAATAATACTGAAAAGATCAAAGATGAAGTCAAAAAGCTCGGCTTTAGTGGCTCAATGCAAGAAACGATGACTGAGATGTTCACCCAAATGATGGATGTGATCAGTTATGTCTTAGCCGCGATCGCAGCAGTTTCGTTAGTGGTCTCAGCGATCATGATCTTAGTGGTCTTAAATATTTCGGTAGTTGAACGGACTAAGGAGATCGGGGTCTTAAAGGCTTTAGGTGCTAGAAGAAAAGATATTCGGCGGATCTTTGTTTCAGAGGCCTTCTTGATCGGTCTGAGTTCAGGGATGCTTGGCGTAGTGTTGACTTGGGTCTTGCAAGTATTAGTGAACCATTTTACGGTAGCTCAGTTTGAGGTGCCAGTAGTGATGATGACGACTAATTATATTTTGACAGGTATCATGATCAGTGTAGTCATCAGTATGTTGGCAGGGCTTTTGCCAGCTGATCGTGCTTCAAAATTAGACCCAGTCGAAGCTTTGCGAAAAGAATAGTATATAAATAAAGGGTGCGATAGTGCAGTCAGTACCGTATAGCAAGCCCCCCACCACAAATGATCGTGATGGGGGGCTTGCTATGTTTTTACATATTTTTTAGTAATTCGAGTGTCTTTTGATCGTATTTTCCATGAAAAAATTTATCCAGTACAGCTTGGAAAATCGGCTCGTTACTGGCTTTAGCAAAGAGTGTCATTGACGACTTGAGTTTTAGATCGTCGGGAAAACCAAAGATCATTTTAGCGTCATTGGTTGGAACTTGTAAAAGGACTTCGCATAGTTGGCGTAAATTATTGCCTAAATATGGATCGGCTAAAAAGGCTTTGGCTTCATTGAGATCAGCTATTCCGTATAGGTAAGCAGTCTGACTTTTACCTAAGCCACGTAATTGTGGAAACATGAACCACATCCAGTGGGAGCGTTTCTTTTGTGCTTTGAGTTCTGTCACGGCTAGTTTGAAATATTGGTGTTGTGGCGCGTTAAATCTTGCTAAAGTCATTGCTTTGTTTCCTTTCCAAGTGGGCTGTGATAGACCGTGTCGTGCAAGATATCTAGCAACTGCTTTTTAGCAGGTGTCATGACTTGGGTCGCACGCGTAACGATCGAGAGTAAGAATTTGGGTTGGTGTTCATCTAGTAGATCTAAAACGGAAAAATCATCGTTAGGACTGAGCGCAATATCTGTCAAACAGGCGATCCCAGTATTACTTGCGACCATGGATTTTAAAACGTGGACGTAATTAGTTCGGTAAATGACATCAGGCCGGAAGTGTTCTTTTTGTGCTAAAAGTTTGAGGACTTTATCATGAATGAAGCCTTCATTATGCACGATAAAGCGCTCGTCTTTTAATTCAGAAAAATAGACGGCCTTTTTTTGTGCTAGTGGATGTTGCTTGCTGACGATGATCTTAAATGATGTTTGGGCAAAAGTTTCGGCTTTTAGGGCGGGTTGGGTCAAGGGTTCAAGTGAGCCTAAAAGGCAAAAATCAAGTGATCCATCTAATAAAAGTTTAAGTAAAGCTTGTGAACCAGCCTCTTTGGTCTCAAGTTGTTCGATCAACCCCGTGGCGATCAATTTAGAAACGATATTGGGAAAAAAATAATTGCCAATGATCGGTGGTAGTCCAAAAAGTAGTTTTTCTTGTTTAGCGCGTAAGGCTTCCTTTTGGGCAATGGTTAATTCATTTAAGATCACCTTTAAATGTGCGTCGAACTGATAGCCACTAGGGGTGACCAGTAATTCTTTGTGTGAACGATCACGGATAAAAAAAGTTGTTCCAAATTCTTCTTCGAGCCGTTTGATCGCTAACGTGACAGTTGGTTGACTAACAGAAAATTTTTGAGCAACTTTGGAAAAATTTTTTTCTTTGACTAATTGGTGGAAATATTCAAAATCTCTAATATTCATCTTCAGATCCTTGATTTGACAGCTTTTTAAAAGCTCATATTAATTTTATTAATAGTGTACCACAAAGTTGACTATAAAAATCACACCATTTTAAAATGAGTGACATCAATTGAGATCTAGGAAAAAGGAGTAGATAGCAATGGCAGATACAATGAATATTTTAAATGATCCATTTTTAAATAAAGGGACAGCTTTTACAGTTGAAGAACGTAAAGAACTCGGTTTGATAGGTGCTTTACCAGCGAAGGTCCAAACTTTACAAGAACAAGCAGACCAAGCTTACGGTCAATTCAAGAGCAAATCAAGCCAATTAGAACAACGCCAATTTTTGATGACGATCTTTAATACCAATCGAACATTATTCTACTATTTGATGGGACAACACATCGTAGAATTTATGCCAGTCGTGTATGATCCAGTGATCGCTGAATCGATCGAACAATATAGTGAGATCTTCACACGTCCTCAAGAAGCAGCTTTTATCTCGGTCGATGATCAAGATAGCATTGAAGATTCTTTGAGAAATGCTGCTGACGGGCGTGACATTCGGTTGATCGTTGTAACAGATGCTGAAGGTATCCTTGGTATGGGGGACTGGGGCGTCAACGGTGTTGATATCGCAGTCGGAAAATTGATGGTCTACACAGCAGCAGCCGGTATCGATCCAGCTCAAGTTTTACCAGTTTCACTTGATGCCGGAACGAACAATGAAACGTTATTAAATGACCCGCTTTATCTCGGTAACCGCCATGCACGTGTTTACGGTGAAAAATATCATGCGATGGTCGACAAATTTGTTGCAGCAGCAGAAAAACTATTTCCAGAAAGCTTATTGCATTTTGAAGATTTTGGACGTTCAAATGCAGCCGTGATCTTGGAAAAATATCAAGACAAGATCTTGACATTCAATGATGATATCCAAGGTACAGGGATCATTTCGCTTGCTGGTGTCTTGGGTGCGATGAATATTTCTAAAGAAAAGATCACTGACCAGGTCTTTTTGACTTTTGGTGCAGGGACAGCTGGTGTCGGGATCGCCAACATGTTATTTGATGAATTAGTTCGCGAAGGTTTGAGTGAGAAAGAAGCTAGAAAACACTTCTACTTGGTCGATAAACAAGGTCTTTTATTTGAAGACACAGAAGGTCTAACACCAGGTCAAAAAGCTTTTGTGCGTAAACGCTGTGAATTTGATAATGCTGATGAATTGACCAATTTAGAAGCTGTCGTTAAAGCAGTTCATCCAACGGTCATGATCGGGACATCGACACAACCAGGTACTTTCACTGAAAGTATCGTTAAGGAAATGGCAGCTCACACGAAACGGCCAGTGATCTTCCCATTGTCTAATCCAACACGTTTGGCTGAAGCTAAAGCAGAAGATCTTTTGAAATGGACAGATGGGCGTGCTTTAGTTGCAACTGGTATCCCAGCTGGTGATATCGAATATAACGGGGTAACTTACAATATCGGCCAAGCAAACAATGCTTTGGTCTATCCAGGTGTTGGTTTTGGTGCGATCGCGGCTAAAGCTAAGATCTTAAACGAAAAAATGTTGGCCGATGCAGCCCACGCGTTAGGTGGTATCGTTGATCCAGATCAACCGGGCGCTGCGGTGTTACCACCAGTTTCTAAGTTACAAGAATTCTCACAAACAGTTGCTCAAGTCGTAGCAAAATCAGCGATCGACCAAGGTCTTGCTGGCGTGACAGACGCTAAAAAGGCTGTGGCTGATATGAAGTGGGAACCTAAATATTAATAATTTGATAAAAGGCCACTCGCTGGTCTTTTATCTTTGGTACAAGAAGAAGGAGAATTATTATGGCAGTTTTTTTAACTTCCGTCTCAAGTGTGCTTGTGATCGTATTGATCATGGCACTTGGTTATATTTTACGTAAAACAGGTTGGTTTGCCGATTCATTTGGAGGTAATATCGCATCTTTGATCACCAAGATCGCTTTGCCAGCATCGATCTTTATGGGTGTGATGGATCACTTGACGCGTGAAAGTCTCTTAGGTTTAGGAAAAGGCATCATTTTTCCAGCTTTGGGTGTGATCATTGGTTATGTGATCGCTTGGTTGGCAGTTAAAGGCTTAAAGATCAAGCCAGGTCGGCGCGGGATCTTTATGAATGCGGTCGTTAACGCCAATACGATCTTTATCGGGATGCCTTTGAACAATGCGCTTTTTGGCGAAAAGGCAATGAGTTATTTCTTGATCTATTACATCATCAATACCGTTTCAACTTGGGCCTTTGGTGTTTACTTGATCTCAAATGATGATCCAACGGTCGATAAGAGTCAAAAGAAAGCTCATAAGATCAATTGGAAAAAGGTCCTACCAATGCCATTAGTTGGTTTTATCGTTGCGATCGTGTGGTTGTTATTAGGGATCCCAGTACCAAGTTTTATGGGTCAAACTTTGTCTTATGTCGGAGCTTTGGTGACACCATTGTCCTTGATCTATATCGGGATCGTATTATGTGATGCAGGTTTGAACAACTTCCGCTTCGAACGCGATTCGATCTTAGCGTTATTGGGGCGTTTTGTGTTATCCCCGATCGTGTTGATCTTATTGATCAAAGCAGGCACAGGTTTTGGGATCGACTTACCAACATTGATGCGTCAAACATTAGTTGTTCAATCGGCAACTCCGATGTTAGCTGTCTTGCCTATTTTAGCCAAAGAAGCACATGGGGATGTTAAATATGCAACCGATGTGGTCGTAATGAGTACAGTTTTATTTGTAGTCGTAGTACCGATCTTGATGGCGATCTTACAATTTATTTAGCGTGATCTAAAGTCAGTTTTAGTGTTTTGAGCATTAGAACTGACTTTTTTAAATTTTTGGAAAATTCCTTGTATCGTAGCCAAAAATGACTAAAATAAACTTGCAAGTGATCAGCAAACATTTCTTTTGTAATATTTAACGTGGGATAATATAATCTATAAAAAGATCATAAAAAGGAAGTTTAATTTGAAACAACGAAAAAAAACGCAACGGATCGCTTTTTTAGCGCTATTTACAGCGATCATTATTATCCAAAATTTTATTCCATTTTTGGGCTATATTCCCCTCGGACCACTTAATTTGACGATCATCCACATCACTGTGATCGTTGCTGCACTCGTTTTAGGTCCTAAAGATGGAGCGCTCGTCGGTGGAGTCTGGGGCATGATCACTTTTATTCGTGCCTTTGTTTGGCCGACGAGTCCCTTGGCAACGATCGTATTTACTAATCCACTGGTCTCTGTTTTGCCCCGGATCTTGGTCGGGGTAGTGGCTGGTTATACGTTTATGTGGTTATCTAAACGCTTATCTTCGAAGATCTTAGCGGCTGGGGTCGCCGCAGTTTTAGGTTCATTGACTAATACAGTATTAGTTTTAGGTCAGATCTATCTTTTTTACCAAGGCCAAGCACCAGCAATGTATGCCTTGGATGTGGCGGCTTTATTGCCTTATCTACTGGGGGTCGTGGCAACAAATGGTTTACCAGAAGCAGCTTTGGCAGCGATCATAGCTCCAAGTGTTGCGCTTCCTTTACTGAGAAAATTAAAAGCGTAGGTTCTTGATTTTTTAGAAAGGCGGTATTTTGTGGCACGTAGAAAAAAGAAAAATTACTCACAGTTACTTTTTTTAGGTTTTATAGTGCTACTAGCGGTAACCTTTCTTACGGGCATGGCAGATAAATATTTTGCTATCGGTGAGACACCGCAAGCGACAATTTCAAATGATGAACAAGCTAAACAAAATTTTATCAAGCAACTTGCTCCGATCGCTCAGGCAGAACAGCGACAATACGGGGTTTTAGCTAGTATCACATTAGCTCAAGCAGCCTTAGAGTCCGATTGGGGCAAAAGCGAACTTTCCGCTAAGTATAATAACTTATTTGGGATCAAAAATCCGAATGGGTCTTTGATGACGACACAAGAATATGTTGATGGACAATGGACCACGATCAGAGATACTTTTGCGGTCTACGGCAGTTGGGAAGACTCAGTCAAGGCGCATACGCAACTTTTTGTTAATGGAACGGACTGGAATACCGATCATTATGGGCCTGTACTGCAAGCTAAAAATTATGAACAAGCAGCATGGGCTCTACAAAATCAAGGTTATGCGACCGATCCCAATTATGCCGAAAAGTTGATCGCCTTGATCAAACAGTACAACTTAAATCAATACGATTTATGATACAGGTCAGATATTTTTGTGTAAAAACCGAATGTTTGAGCTTGAAAACGAAAAATAGTTATGCTATTCTAGCTACAGGTTACTTATATAATGCCATAATCTGGTTGGCGAGTTTCTACCCAAGACCGTAAATCTTGGACTATGAGTAAAAAACGTTAGGAGACCAGACTTTTGTTTTTTAAAGTCTGGTCTTTATTATTTTTAGGGGGCTATAGCTTGAAATTACTAGAAGAACGCATCAAACAAGATGGTGTTGTTTTACCAGGAAATGTACTAAAGATCAATCAATTCTTGAACCATCAGATCGATCCACAGTTGATGTATGAGATCGGCCAAGAATTTGAACGGTTATTTAAAGATGCGGCTGTGACAAAGATCTTGACGGTCGAAGCTTCAGGAATTGCCCCAGCTATCATGGCTGGCCTTGTGATGGATGTTCCAGTGGTCTTTGCGCGAAAGAAAAAGCCTTCGACCTTGGATAATGATGTTTATGTAGCTGAGGTCTATTCATACACTAAAAAAGTGACCAATACGATCTCAGTTGATCAAAAATTTTTAGCAGAGACTGACAGAGTGTTAGTGATCGATGATTTCTTGGCTAATGGTCAGGCAGTTTTGGGCTTACTTGAGATCTGTCAACAGGCTAATGCTCATATCGTTGGGGCTGGGGTAGTGGTTGAAAAGTCATTCCAAGATGGGGCTAAATTGATCAAAGATCGTGGGGTAAGATTGGAATCACTTGCGCGGATCGCTTCTTTTGAAGACGATAAAGTGCACTTTGTGGGGGAATAACACGATGAAAAAAGCAAATAACACTCAGGCGGCTTTACTAGGGTTACAGCATTTATTAGCGATGTATTCTGGAGCGGTGGCGGTCCCATTGTTGATCGGGACAGCCCTAGGTTTTAATACTGAACAGATGACGTACCTAGTTTCTATCGACATTTTCATGTGTGGGTTAGCAACTTTACTTCAGCTCATGCGTAATCGATATTTTGGGATCGGTCTACCCGTTGTTTTAGGTTGTGCGATCCAAGCCGTCGAACCGTTAAAAATGATCGGGAGCCAATTTACGATCCAGACGATGTATGGGGCGATCATCGTGGCTGGGATCTTTGTTTGTTTGGTCTCAGGCCAATTTTCTAAAGTCAAACGCCTCTTTCCGCCGGTAGTGACAGGAACGCTGATCACTGTTATCGGTCTGACATTGATCCCGATCGCAGTCCAAAATATTGGTGGTGGCAATGCTAGTGCTAAAGATTTTGGGTCACTGACCAATATCAGCTTAGGCTTTGTGACAGTGATCTTGATTTTAGCGATCCAAGTCTTTGCGAAGGGTTTTTTGAGTTCGATCGCGGTCTTATTGGGGTTGGTGAGCGGTAGTTTAGTAGCTGCAGCGCTGGGACTAGTTTCTCTGGCACCGTTACATGAAGCGCCGTGGTTCCACGTGCCACAGCCTTTTTACTTTGGGGTGCCTCACTTTGAATGGTCATCTTCTGTTACGATGATCATTATCGCCTTGGTTTCTATGGTCGAATCGACGGGTGTTTATTTTGCTTTAGGGGATATTTTGAATAAAAAGATCACTGAAAAAGACCTCAAACTCGGCTATCGGGCTGAAGGGATGGCGGTCATTTTAGGTGGGATCTTCAATACTTTCCCATATACAACATTTTCACAAAATGTTGGCTTACTTGAGCTTTCAGGGATCAAGACCAAGCGCCCGATCTATTGGTCGGCAGGACTTTTGATGTTGTTAGGGCTCTTGCCTAAGGCTGGGGCGTTAGCGACAATGATCCCTACACCAGTTTTAGGTGGTGCGATGTTAGTGATGTTTGCAATGATCAGCGTACAAGGGATCAGGATCTTAGCCAGTGTTGATTTTACTGACCAACGAAATATTTTAGTTGTGGCTGTTTCGATCGGTTTAGGCCTAGGCGTGTCGATCTATCCAAATATCTTCCAAAATCTACCTCGTACAGTCCAGCTATTCTTAGGTAATGGGATCGTGGTCGCAAGTTTAAGTTCGGTCTTATTGAATTTGGCCTTCAAGGGTAGAGAAGGGCTAGCCAAAAAAGATATCAAGCAACAAGTGCGTGTTTTAGAAGATGTAGATAAATAAAGTAGGCAAAGCAGGGGAAAGCCTGCTTTTTTTAGGTGGCACAAAATATATTTTTAAAAATTTACATTGTCAAAATACTGTCTTGCTGAGTAATGTGGTAAAATAAAGAGTAAGTATTAGTGATACGAGAGGTTGTGAGAGAATGGAACAAGAGATCCTTTTTCCAGGCGATACTTTAGGGATCATCGGGGGCAATCCCAATGGCATCATGTTAGCACGGGCGGCCAAGAAAATGGGCTTTACTGTAGTCGTTTATTGTTCAGACGAAAGTAATCCAGTGTTAGCCGAAGCTGATGTAAAAATGGTCGGTAAGTTGAATGAAAAAACAAAGCTCCAAGATTTTGCACAACGGTGTGACTTAGTAACTTATACCTCAGAAAATATCGACGTTGAAGCGGTCAAATTCTTGCAACGTTTTACGCGAGTCCCACAAGGTAGTGATACGTTGGAGATCACGCAAGATCGTTTATTAGAGCGGGCTTTCTTTGAACAACTAAATATCAATGTTGCACCGTATGCTACGATCGTCAGTTTAGATGATGTTTATCAAGCAGTTAGCTCGATCGGTTACCCATGTATTTTAAAACCGATCCAAAAAGGGTTTGGTAAGCATCGTAAACAGATCATCAAAAAGCAAACAGATATTGCTAAGTGTGCGGATATAATCGATCTAGGCACATATATTCTCGAGTCATGGATCCCATATGAAAAGGAATTGTCACTGACTTTAGCCCGAGATAAAGATGGTAACTTGACGTATTTTCCGATCGCAGAAGATTATTATCGCGAACACCATTTGCATGCGACCTTGACACCAGTAGCTTTAGACGGTGAAGTCGCTACTGAGGTCAAACGCTTGACGGCTGAGATCGTCAAAGAATTGGATTATGTTGGGGTCTTGCAAGCAGAATTTTTCTTGACGAAGAGTGGTGCTTTGTATATCAAACGGATCATTCCTGCGTTATATGCTTCAGGTTATGTATTTGATAAGGCTACCGATGTTTCAATGTTTGAACAACATTTACGTGCCTTAGCGCAGATCCCTTTGGCTAAACCTAACTTGGTAAAACCGACTGAGATGGTAATGATCGAGACTAAGGATACGGATGCTTTGCGGACACAATGGGTCTTAAAGGATAATTGGCATTATAATTATTTCCGTTATCCTAAATCGCTTCATCCTGTTAAAGCAGAAGGATATGTCCTGGTGACCGCAGATTCGAGCAAAAATGCTAAGGAGCAAGTCGAAGCTACTGGGATCTGGGATAAGATCACAGCTGAAAATGAAATAGTTGAATAATCTTTTTAAGACGCACGGTAATTTATATCGGCGTCTTTTTGCATCTTGTTTGCTAAGATTTAAGTAATTTTAAAGAATAGGGATGTAATATTTGCTATAATAGGCATTGATTGAAAATTTTAGAGGGGATTTGAAAATTTTGACAGCAAGAAACTTATTAGATGGCATGAATGATAAGCAAGCAGAAGCTGTAGCCTGCACTGAGGGGCCACTACTCATCATGGCCGGTGCCGGTAGTGGGAAAACACGGGTCTTGACCCACCGTGTAGCCTACTTGATCGAAGAAAAAAATGTAAATCCTTGGAATATTTTAGCGATCACCTTCACCAATAAAGCAGCACGTGAAATGCGTGAGCGGATCAACAAGTTGATCGCTGAAGGTGCAGAAGATATCTGGGTCTCAACTTTCCACGCTTTATGTGTACGGATCTTACGCCGTGATGCCGAAAAGATCGGCTATGATCGCAATTTTACGATCGCAAGCACGAGTGAACAACGGACTTTAATGAAACATATTTTAGCGGATAATTTAAACGTTGACGTTAAAAAGTTCGAGCCTCGGGCCGTTTTGAGTGCGATCTCGAACGCTAAAAATGACTTAAAGACACCAGCAGAACTAAGAAAAGATGCAACTGATCCATTTTCACAAGTGGTAAGTGATGCTTATGAATTATACCAAGAGCAGTTGCAAAATAATCAAGCTTTGGATTTTGATGATCTCATCATGCAAACGATCCGGTTATTTAAAGAATCACCAGAAACATTGGAATTTTATCAACGGAAATTCCACTATATCCATGTGGATGAATATCAAGATACTAACGAAGCTCAGTATCAATTGGTCAGCATGTTAGCCCAAACATATCGTAATCTATGTGTTGTGGGGGATGCTGATCAAAGTATTTACGGTTGGCGTGGGGCTAACATGGAAAATATCATGAATTTTGAGGAAGATTATCCCGATGCGACTGTGATCAAGTTAGAACAAAATTATCGTTCGACTAAGACGATCTTACAAGCTGCTAATGAAGTTATCGAAAATAACATCAATCGTAAAGCTAAAACTTTATGGACGCAAAACGCTGACGGTGAAAAGATCCATTATTATCGTGCGGATAATGCCAATGATGAGGCTTTTTATGTCGTTAAAAAGATCCAACAAAAAATGCGCGCTGAAGGTAAGCATTATGGAGATTTTGCTGTCTTATACCGTACAAATGCCCAGTCACGTGTGATCGAAGAAACCTTTGTGAAAGCTAATATCCCGTATAAATTAGTGGGAGCTCACCGTTTCTACGATCGTAAAGAGATCTTGGATATTTTAGCTTATCTGCGTTTAGCTGCTAATCCAAATGATTCCTTGAGTTTTGCGCGCGTTGCCAATGAGCCTAAACGGGGGATCGGAGCAACTAGTTTGGCTAAATTGCAAGCATTTGCTGAGATGAACGGTCTTTCCTTGATCGAAGCAGCTGAAAATGTCATTATGACTGGCGTAAGTGGCAAGGCAGCTACGCAATTAGAAAGTTTTGCTAAGTTGATCCGGCGTTTTAATGAATTAGAGAAAACTAAAAATATCACTGAACTGACGGAGCTTATTTTAGATGAGTCGGGCTATAAACAAAGCTTGCAAGCTAAAAATACGCTCGAAGATCAAAGTCGCCTAGAAAACTTAGAAGAATTTATGTCTGTAACGAAGCAATTTGATGAAAGCTGGGAACCAGAAGAAGAAAATGGTGATCCATTCGTTGATTTCTTAGCTGATCTAGCTTTAGTTTCTGATCAAGATAGCGTTGATGAAGATCCAGATGAAGTGACTTTGATGACGTTACACGCCGCAAAAGGGTTGGAATTTCCAACGGTCTTTTTGATGGGCTTAGAAGAAGGGATCTTCCCATTAGGTCGTGCTGTGATGGATGAAAGTGAGCTCGAAGAAGAACGACGCTTGGCATATGTCGGGATCACACGAGCTGAAGAAGAACTCTACTTATCAAATGCTTTTTCGCGGATGCTATATGGACGACGCCAAAGCAACCAAGTTTCACGCTTTATCAGTGAGATCTCTGATGAATTGTTGCAAAGTGATAACGAAACTTTAGCTAATTATCAACCAAAAACCAAAGTCGATGTTCCTTTTGCCAAGAAGCCAGTTTACCGTAAACCCGCTGGAACTGTTGAAAAAAGCCAAGGAACTGGAGCTGAAAAGAAACAATGGAATATCGGTGATAAAGTTTCCCATAAAGCTTGGGGGACAGGGACTGTGGTCAAGGTCAGTGGTAGTGGTGAAGATATCGAACTTGATATCGCCTTTGCAGGCCAAGGTATCAAGCGACTATTAGCGGCCTTTGCACCGATCACTAAGATTTAAAAAGAGGTAAAAGAGATGGAAGCAAAGACTTTAGAAGAAGTCAAAGAGCTACGTGCGCAATTGAATAAATGGAGCCATGAATACTATGTGTTAGATCGACCAACAGTGGAAGATCATGTTTATGATGCTGCCTATCAGCGTTTGGTCGAGCTTGAAACTAAGTATCCTGAGCTTATAACTGATGATTCACCTACTAGACGTGTCGGCGGTCAAGTTTTAAGCGGTTTTGAGAAGGTCGAACATGAGATCCCGATGCTTTCGCTAGGCGATGTTTTTTCCAAAGCAGAACTAGCAGAATTCAAAGCAAAATTAGAGGAAAATGTAGCAACGACTTTTGCGTATAGCTGTGAATTAAAGATCGATGGTTTAGCGATCTCGTTAGTTTACAAAAAAGGTGTCTTTGTCAAGGGGTCGACACGTGGTAACGGGATCATCGGTGAAGATATCACGGAAAACTTAAAAACGATCAAGGCGATCCCTTTACGTTTAAGTGAACCGATCGACGTTGAGGTCCGCGGTGAATGCTATATGCCTAAAGATTCATTTCTAAAATTGAATAAAGCTCGTGAAGAACAAGGCCAAACAGTCTTTGCTAATCCAAGAAATGCTGCGGCTGGTTCATTACGGCAATTAGATACCAAAGAAACAGCCAAGCGTAATTTAAGTGTCTTTATGTACTACTTGATGGAACCTGAAAAATTTGGGATCACGACTCAAAGTCAAGCTCTAGCTCAATTAAAAGCATGGGGCTTTAAAGTCAACGAAGAAGCGATCGTGGCTAGCGAAATGTCTGAGATCAATGCCTATATTGATGAATATCATGCTAAACGGGCAAAGCTAGCTTATGAGATCGATGGGATCGTGATCAAAGCTGATCCATTTGCGATCCATGCTGAAGTTGGAAATACAGTCAAAGTTCCCCGTTGGGCGATCGCCTATAAATTTCCACCAGACGAGCAAGAAACGATCGTCCGTGAGATCGAATGGACGGTGGGGCGGACTGGAGTGGTGACCCCAACGGCAGTGATGGATCCAGTGACCTTAGCAGGGACTGTGGTTTCAAGAGCTTCCTTACACAATCCTGATTATCTAAAACAAAAAGATATCCGCTTAGGTGATACTGTCAAATTACACAAAGCAGGTGACATTATTCCAGAGATCTCAGAAGTTGTGTTGGCTAAACGTCCAGCTTCCAGTGAACCTTATGTGATCCCAAAAGAATGTCCTGAATGTGGAGCAAAACTCGTTCATTTGGATGGCGAAGTTGCGTTGCGGTGTATCGATCCGCAGTGTCCCGCACTCTTAAAAGAAAGTTTGACTCACTTTGCGTCGCGAAATGCGATGAATATTGATGGCTTAGGCCCACGGATCATCGAACAACTCTTCGACAAGAAATTGATCAAAGATGCGGCGGGGCTATATAATTTGACCTTTGATGAATTATTGACGCTAGATAAATTCAAAGAAAAATCAGCTAATAACCTATTACAAGCGATCGAACAGAGTAAAGCTAATTCATTGGAGCGCTTGTTGTTTGGTTTAGGGATCCGGCATGTAGGAGCCAAAGCAGCATTTATCTTGGCCCAACACTTTAAGACGATCCACGCTTTAAAGAAAGCAACAGTAGAAGAGATCGTAGAACTCGACTCGATCGGTGAAACGATCGCTGATGCTGTGGTGACATATTTTGAAAATGAACAAGTCGATCTGTTATTGGAAGAATTTGCTACTGCTGGTGTTAATTTAACTTTCCTAGGTCAAAGCGCAGAAGAGCTAGCTAAACAAACAGCCGCTGATCCCTTAAATGGTTTGACTGTAGTCTTAACGGGAAAACTCGATAAGATCAAGCGGGCGCAAGCTAAACAGCTCTTAGAGGCGCATGGTGCTAAAGTAACAGGGAGCGTTTCAAAAAAGACCGACCTTTTAGTTGCAGGGCATGATGCTGGTAGCAAATTGACTAAGGCCCAAGAACTAGGAATAAAAATTATTGATGAAGATGAATTTTTACGGCAAACAGGAGGCAATTGATGAGAAAGAAGTATTTAGCATTAGTTAGCTTATGTGCAGGTACCATGTTACTTTCAGCCTGTGGTAATTTAGGGAGTGGCTCTGGCAATTCAGTCACGCAAGCAACGCAACGATCCAATAAAGGTTACCAAACTACGGGGCAAGCGGATACCTCTGATTATCAAGGTGTGATCGAAAATGGGCGTTATTTGACGAGTAAGGCGCGCGGTGTCGGGATCATTCAAAATTCAGAAAATATGTTGAATCTAAAGAGTTTTGAAAGTGGCATGACGACTTTATCTAAAGAAGAATTTCCTACCAAAGATTACATTTTTCGTGAAGGACAGTTGCTGACCAAAGGCACTGTTCAAGATTGGTTAGGGCGTAAATCAAAAGATAATCCGACTGGTCTAAATCCTGAAGATAATGGAGAAAAAGACGCAGACAAACGGAATCCGATCTATATCCAACAGATCGAAGAACAAGATTACATGAAAGAGACCGATGGAAAACTAGAATTAGCTGGGATCACGATCGGTATCGGAATGAATCGTAAGGATTATTACCAAAAAGAACAGTATGGTGCGATGTATACCACTAATATCTCCAGAGAAAAAATGGAAGAAGAGGGAAAAAAGGCGGCAGCTGAAGTTTTGAAACGGGTCAGAAAACTCGATAGAGCTTCAGATGTGCCGATCTTGATCTGTATGTATGAACAAGCCCCTAATGATAGCTTGGTCGGGGGAACTTTCTATGCTTATAGTGTGAGTGATGGCGATACTTTGGGAAGTTGGAAAGAAACCGACCTCCAAACCTCAGTCTTGCCAGCAACATCAGCAAATGGTGCAGTCAACGATAATGATGAAAGTTCATTCAATGCTTTCAAAAATAAGACACAAAGCTTTTTCCCTAATTTAGCTGGGGTAACAGCTCAAGCTAAGTATAAGAATAAATCACTCCAAGAACTACATGTTAAGATCACGACTCAATTTTACAGTGAAACTGAGATCAGAAGCTTTACACAGTTTGTCTCTCAGATGGCAAAGACCTACTTGCCAGGTGATATTCCGATCGATATCACGATCAAGGGCTCAGATGGGGAAGTTCAAGCCTTTCTAGCTCGTGAAAAAGATAGTGGGAGCTTTTATACCCATGTCTTTGATGATTAGAATAAAATCGACTATAAAAATGTCAGCAGATCTATGCTAAAATATTAAGCAGATATGCAAGAAAGAAGGATGAAGATGGCGATCAGCGCAAATGAAGTAAAGCACGTTGCAAGTTTGGCAAAGCTTGAATTTAGCGATGCAGAATTACAAAAATTCACCGGTCAAATGGACCAGATCATCAATATGGTACAACAACTAAGTGAAGTCGATACGACAGATGTGCCGGTAACGACAACCGTGACGGATGCCTTTAATGTAATGCGAGAAGATATTGCAGTTAAGGGGACCGATCGCGAATTGTTGATGGAAAATGTACCTGAAAGAAAAGATGGCTTTATCAAAGTGCCAGCGATTATTGATGAAAGTGAGGAAGGCTAGCCCATGGATTATTTTACAACTGATCTGACCAGTTTACATGAAAAATTGGTCAACAAAGATTTGAGCGTAGAGGAGTTGACAAAAGAAACTTTCAAGACGATCAAAGACCGTGATCAACAGATCGCTGCTTTCCTAGCTTTAAATGAAGAAGCTGCTTTAAAGCAAGCTAAAGAACTTGACCAAAATGGGATCGATCCAGCTAATGTTTTAGCTGGGATCCCGATCGCGATCAAAGATAATATCGTGACAAAAGGCTTGCGGACTACGGCTGCCAGCAAGATGTTAGAAAACTTTGACCCGATCTATGATGCAACAGTTATGGAAAAATTAGCTGCTGCTCAAATGATCAATGTGGGTAAAGTCAACATGGATGAATTTGCTATGGGTGGCTCGACTGAAAGTTCAGCCTTTAAAGTAACTAAGAATGCTTGGGATCAAACTAAAGTCCCTGGTGGTTCTTCTGGTGGTTCAGCAGCAGCTGTTGCTTCGGGTCAAGTTTTAGCCGCCTTAGGTTCAGATACAGGTGGTTCGATCAGACAACCAGCAGCATATAATGGTATCGTTGGGGTCAAACCTACTTATGGTCGTGTATCTCGTTACGGCTTGATCGCTTTTGCTTCTAGCTTAGATCAGATCGGACCATTGACACGCACAGTCAAAGATAATGCCTATGTTTTAAATGCTATCAGTGGTCATGATAGTCGTGATTTTACAAGCTCTGATCGTGAAGTTCCTGACTTTACACAAGGCTTGGATGGTGATATCAAAGGGATGAAGATCGCAGTGCCAAAAGAATACTTTGGTGAAGGTGTCGCAAAAGATGTTAAAGAAGCGATCAAAAAAGCGATCAAGACATTTGAAAGCTTGGGGGCGACGGTCGACGAAGTTTCCTTGCCACACAGCAAGTATGGAGTCCCAGTATACTATATCATTGCCTCTTCTGAAGCTTCATCTAACTTACAGCGTTTTGATGGGATCCGTTACGGCTTTAGAGCACAAGATGTTAAGAACTTAGAAGATGTTTATGTGCGTTCACGTTCTGAAGGTTTTGGTGATGAAGTTAAACGTCGGATCATGTTAGGGACATTCTCACTTTCTGCTGGAACTTATGATGCCTTCTTCAAGAAAGCTGCTCAAGTAAGAACATTGATCTGCCAAGACTTTGCACAGGTCTTTAACGACTATGACTTGATCTTAGGACCAACAGCACCAACCACAGCTTATGGCATCGGTGATGAGATCAATGATCCGATCACGATGTATATGAATGATATCTTGACGATCCCGGTAAACTTGGCTGGTCTACCAGGGATGTCGCTTCCTGCTGGCTTCTCTAATGGTTTACCGATCGGAATGCAGTTGATCGCACCACAATTTAGAGAAGATACGATGTATAAAGCGGGCTATGCTTTTGAACAAGCAACCGACTTCCACAAACAAGTACCAACGATCGGGGGGCAAAACTAATGAACTTTGAAACAACGATCGGACTTGAAGTCCACATTGAAATGAAGACAAACTCCAAGGCTTATTCTCCCGCACCAGTAGTTTACGGGGCAGAACCAAACACGAATACTAATGTTATCGATTGGGGCTACCCAGGGGTCTTGCCCCAATTGAACAAGGGTGCTTTGGAATATGGGATGCGTGCGGCCTTGGCACTTAACTGTGAGATCGCACGGGATATCCACTTTGATCGCAAAAACTACTTCTATCCAGATAATCCAAAGGCATACCAGATCACACAAGCTCAAACACCGATCGGTCACGATGGTTGGCTTGAGATCGAGCTTGAAGATGGAACTAAAAAGAAGATCGGGATCGAAGAGATGCACGTCGAAGAAGATGCGGGGAAAAACACGCATGCCGGCGATGGTTATTCTTATGTCGATCTAAATCGTCAAGGCACTCCATTGATCGAGATCGTATCTAAACCAGATATCGCTTCGCCAGAAGAAGCTTATGCATACTTGACACGTTTACGTCAGATCATTCAATTTACAGGGGTATCCGACGTGAAGATGGAAGAAGGCTCAATGCGAGCTGACGTTAACATCTCAGTTCGTCCGATCGGCTCAACTAAGTTTGGGACTAAGACGGAAATGAAGAACCTAAACTCCTTTGAACACGTGAAAAAAGGTTTGGAATACGAAGCTAAGCGTCAAGAACGTGTTTTGATGGCTGGTGGTGAGATCCAACAAGAAACACGGCGCTTTGATGAACCAAGTGGTGAAACGATCTTGATGCGTGTCAAAGAAGGTAAGAGCGATTATCGTTACTTCCCAGAACCTGATCTACCACCGATCCATATTTCTGATGAATGGGTCGCACAGGTCAAAGGTTCGATCCCAGAAATGCCTGACGTTCGTCGTAAACGTTATGTCAATGACTGGGGCATTACTGAATATGATGCAGGTGTCTTGACTCAAACAAAAGAAATGTCTGATTTCTACGAAGCAACTGTAGCTGCGGGAGCGGATGCTAAATTAGCGGCTAACTGGTTGATGGGTGAAGTTAGTGCTTATTTGAATGCTCAAAAAGTTGAGTTAGGTCAAACGGCCTTGACACCAGAACATTTAGCAACAATGATCAAGTTGATCCAAGACGAAACGATCTCATCTAAGATCGCTAAAAAGGTCTTTAAAGAGATCATCAAAAATGATACTGAACCAAAAGCATGGGTCGAAGAAAAAGGCATGGTGCAATTATCTGACCCGGCTAAATTACAACCGATCATCGATGAAGTATTGGACAACAACGCGCAATCGATCGAAGACTTTAAGAATGGTAAAGATCGCGCAGTTGGCTTCTTAGTAGGGAACATCATGAAACAGACCCACGGTAAAGCTAACCCTAAAGTTGTCAATAAATTGTTGATGGCAAGTTTAAAGGAAAGATAGACGCGAATTGCGCCAAGAGGAAATAATTATGCAAAAGCGTTGCCGAATTATTTATAATCCGACATCTGGACGTGAAGCTTTAAAAAATGATCTAGTTGAGATCTTAAATATTTTAGAACGTGCTGGTTATGAAACGAGTGCCTTTGCAACGACGCCTGAGCCTAATTCTGCTCAAAATGAGGCTAAACGAGCAGCTCAAGCAGGCTTTAACTTGATCATTGCAGCTGGTGGTGATGGCACGATCAATGAAGTCGTTAATGGGATCGCCCCTCTAAAACACCGGCCAAAGTTGGGGATCATTCCCGCCGGTACGACTAATGACTATGCGCGGGCTTTAAAGATACCGCGGGAAAGTCCGATCGAAGCGGCTAAAGTC
The DNA here is from genome assembly GCF_001591685.1 of Ligilactobacillus murinus DSM 20452 = NBRC 14221. Classification (GTDB taxonomy): domain Bacteria; phylum Bacillota; class Bacilli; order Lactobacillales; family Lactobacillaceae; genus Ligilactobacillus; species Ligilactobacillus murinus. Next base: position 24,487 of record NZ_BCVJ01000026.1, read on the forward strand.
ATCGCCAATGGTAAAACGGTCAAGATGGATATCGGGCGAGCTAATGACAAATATTTTGTCAATATTGCAGCTGGTGGTCTCTTGAGCGAATTGACATATGCAGTGCCATCTGAATTCAAGACCCTTTTTGGCTATTTAGCTTACCTGGTTAAGGGGGCTGAGTTATTGCCCCGGGTCAAACCGATCAATATGCACCTTGAATATGATGATGGTGTTTATGACGGTAAAGCATCAATGTTTTTCTTAGCTTTGACTAATTCAGTCGGTGGCTTTGAGCAGATCGTACCTGACGCCAGTTTAGATGATGGTAAGTTCACCTTGATCGTTGTTAAGACGAGTAATCTATTAGAGATCATGCGCTTGATCACGATGGTCTTAAATGGGGGTCGACACGTCAACGACGCTAATATCTTGTATGTAAAGACTTCTAAATTGATCGCTAAGCCAGTCGATGAAAAGATGATGATCAACATCGATGGTGAATACGGTGGGGATGCACCGATGAAATTCAAGAACTTGAAACGTCATATTGAGATCTTTGCCAATACCCAAGATATTCCAAAACGGGCGATCACGGAAGTCAAAGAAGATGAAGATATGGACGAAGCCAAGAAAAACTTTGTTGACGGTGTCCAAGAACTCGATGAATCTGACAATATCAAATTAGATAAGTAGCTAAGAACTCGTTGTTCCGATCTGGAGCAACGAGTTTTTATTTAAATTTAGCTTGCCTTATAGTTCACTTCAAGGTTTATAGTTGTTCTTGTAAATATGATGAGGAGTGAATAGGTGATGCAAAATTTTGAACTTAATAATGGTGTTACCATCCCCATGCTAGGCTTAGGTACATTTCAAATGTCACCCGATCAAGCACAAAAAGCTGTCGTTTCAGCGCTTGAAAGTGGCTATCGTTTGTTGGATACGGCTAATGCCTATTTGAATGAAAAAGCCGTTGGACGTGGGATCAGAGAATCTAGTGTAACTAGACAAGAAATTTTCTTGAGTTCTAAGTTGTGGCCGACAGTTTATCAAGATAAAACAGCAGTTGATAAAACTTTGCAGCGTTTAGGGACAGATTATTTAGATCTATTGTTCTTACATCAACCTGCTGGTGATTTTATGGCGGGCTATCGTCAACTTGAACAAGCTTATCGTGATGGTAAGATCAAAGCGATCGGGATCTCAAATTTTCATGGTAAAAAGTTGACACAATTATTGGAACAAGCAAAAATAAAACCACAGGTGATCCAAGTTGAAGCCCATCCATACTATACGCAATCAGAAATTCGTGAAGTTTTAACACCATATGGAATAAAATTAATGGCGTGGTATCCTCTGGGACATGGTGATCACAGTTTGCTAAATGAACCGATTTTTACTAAATTAGCTCAAAAATATGGAAAGAGTAATGTACAGATCATTTTGCGGTGGCATGTTCAAATGGGCTTTATCGTGATCCCAGGTTCGACTGATCCGAAACATATCAAAGATAATGCCGATATTTTTGATTTTGAATTAACGCCTGAAGAAATGGCACAGATCGCTAAACTTGATCAAAAGAAGCGTTACTATATACCAAATGATGCAAGAGAAGAACAATATGCTCAGATGCAGATGGATTTTGAAGCACAAAAATAAACTGAGGGAAGTTTTTTGATGACAAAAAAGATATTGATCACGTATTATTCTTGGTCAAATAAGACAAAGCAAGTGGCAAAAAAATTAGCACAGGCCTTAGATGCTGAACTGTTAGAGTTAACGGTCAAAAACAACGTATTTTCTACTGATATGTATAAAACATCAGAGATCGCTAAAACACAGATAAAGACAAATGATTTTCCCGAATTAGTGACTAAGATCCCTGATATATCTCAGTATGAGACGATCTTAGTTGGTAGTCCGGTTTGGAATGGGGCACCAGCAACGCCACTTCATAGTTTTTTAGCACAGATAGCAAATTTTAAAGGCAAAATTGCTACATTTTATACAGATGCGGGGAGTGTGGGTGTTTACGGAGAAATTTTTAAAACTTGGGCAGCACCGTTAACAGTCGTATCGATCTATCAACAACAAAAAGATATTTTAACATGGGCAAAAGAGGTAATAGAAAAATGAAAAAAGTATTGATCATGGCAGCTAATGGACAAATTTCGCGTTTAGTTGAGGAGCGCGTCTTAACTGAACCTGAGTTTGCTGATGTTGAGTTGACGCTATTTTTACGTGATAAAAAACGGTTGGCAGCTTTAGAAAGTAATGATCGTGTAACTTTGATCGAAGGTAGTTTAGATAATTACGCTGATGTCAAACAAGCTATTTTGGGTCAAGATCTAGTCTTTGTAGGGGTAGTCGATCATACTAGGGATAACCATCAAACTAAATATGTGATCAAGGCGATGAAAGAAACAGGTGTTGAGCGAGTCGTCTTTACCAATATTTTAGGGATCTATGATGAAGTTTTAGGTGAATTTGGACGTTGGAACAAAGAGATGGTAGCTATCAAGGCCAATATTTGCGGTATTATAACGCTGATTGGGGCCTAGTCAAGATCCCTGGTCAACCAGCTGATTATACTGATGATCAGTTGAATTCATTACTTGCATTGTCAGATGTAATGGCAACTGGCTATCACGCTGCTTTTACAGCTGAAGTCAAAACAGGTGATACTGTTGTTGTGATCGGTGATGGAGCTGTTGGACTTTGTGGCGTTATCGGTGCTAAATTACGTGGGGCTAAGCGGATCATCAGTTTGAGCCACCATGAAGATCGCGCTAAATTAGCCCGCGAATTTGGGGCGACTGATATCGTTTCTGAACGTGGCGATGATGCAGTTCGAAAAGTACTAGAATTGACAGATGGTGCGGGTGCAGATGCTGTTTTGGAATGTGTTGGGGCAACATCAGCGATCGAACAAGCCGGGCAAGTAGCTCGTCCAGGTGCAGTGATCGGTCGTGTAGGAATTCCGCAAACTGAACCAAGCTCCAATCAACTATTTTGGAAAAATATCGGTTTACGCGGTGGGCTCGCTTCGGTGACGACTCATGATCGGGCCGTACTATTAGCGGCAGTCTTAGAGGGCAAGATCAAACCGGGTAAAGTCTTTACAAAACGTTTCACATTGGATGATGTCCAAGCCGCTTATGAAGCTATGGATAAACGTGAAGCGATCAAATCATTATTGATCATAAGTCAATAGGTCAAGGTACTTTGGGTTTCAGACCTATGAAAAAATCAATCGGGCAGCTAGGTAACTGGCTGCTTTTTTGTTAGAGCAAGTATGTTAGTTTTGCTTTTGCAAACTAATGTTCGGTATGATAAAATGGAAACGACAGATAAACGGGGGTGAGGGCATGCAACAAGGATCGATCTTTGAGGACCAAGTAAATGAACGGCTAGCCAGTCGTTTACGACCAGAGAATTTAGAGCAAGTTTTCGGGTAGACGCATTTATTAGGACCAGGTAAGATCTTAAGGGAATTGATCACTCAAGATAGAGTAACTTCGATGATCTTGTGGGGGCCGCCCGGTGTGGGAAAGACGACGTTGGCACAAGTTATCGCTAAGCAGACTAAAGCAGGTTTTATCTCATTTAGTGCGGTCACAAGTGGGATCAAAGAGATCAAAAAGATCATGCAAGAAGCTAATACTGCTTATGGCCAAAAGACGATCGTTTTTGTAGATGAGATCCATCGTTTCAATAAGGCGCAATAAGATGCTTTTTTACCGTTTGTGGAGAGTGGCAGTATCGTCTTGATCGTAGTGAGGTAACTGTTAATAAAAATGTAGAACTATATAAAATGATATAGAAATATATGCTATAA
>NZ_BCVJ01000027.1 GCF_001591685.1 Ligilactobacillus murinus DSM 20452 = NBRC 14221
CAGGTTAAATAAAATTTAAAACCATTTTCTTCAGGATAGCAAAAGAATAATAAACGCCGGAAGCTGCGACATAAGTAAAAAGACATCTCCAAATTCCAAACATTGAAATTTTGAAGATATCTTCCTTTATCTCTAAACATACCATTTTTCAAAGATTTGTAGAGGTAAGAACAACGACACTACTTAGGTCACAGCCTCTGTTTTTTAGCTTTTCAAGTCTTATTAGTAGTATATTTTTACATTTCGTCTGGTGCAGCTACACCTAAAAGACGTAACGCTTCCTTCAAAACATCGGCTACACTAGCTACTAAAGCTAAACGTGCTTCTAATTGGTCATCTTCTACTAAGATCTTAGAATGAGCATAGTACTTGTTGAAGGCTTTTGCCAAATGGATCGCATACTTAGCGATCACAGATGGTTCGTATTCTGCGACTGCTCGAGCAACAGTTTCTGGGAATTCACCTAATAGACGCAAAGTTTCCCAAGCATTTTCATCTGTTACTGCATATGCCTTAGCTGGGTCGATCTCAGTCACACCTGCTTTACGCAAAATACTCATTGCTCTTGCATGGGAATATTGAACATAAGGTCCAGTCTCCCCTTCAAAACGAACGACTTCTTCTAGGTCAAAGTCAAAGTTATTCAAACGTTCATTCTTAAGGTCATGGAAAACTACGGCGCCAACACCGACTTCTTCAGCCACTTGATCTTTATTGGCTAAATTAGGATTTTTAGCTTCGATCTGTTCTTTAGCCAAAGCAACCGCATCATCTAAAACTTTTTCTAATAAGATGACACGCCCTGAACGTGTAGAGAGTTTCTTACCACCTTGTGTGATCAAACCAAATGGAATGTGATGGATATCATCGGACCAATCATAACCCATTTCTTTTAAGACTGCCTTCAATTGCTTGAAGTGATTTGATTGTTCGTTCCCAACGACGTACAAGGATTGCGCAAAATCATAAGTCCGTTTACGATACATTGCTGCTGCTAAGTCACGTGTAATGTAAAGTGTTGCCCCGTCAGTCTTTTTGATCAAAGCAGGATTCAAGTTATACTCTTCAAGATCCACGATCTGAGCTCCTTGACTTTCTTTTAATAATCCCTTATCTTCTAAGATCTCGACGACTTCATCCATCTTATCGTTGTAGAAAGCTTCACCGTTGTAAGAATCAAATTCGATCCCTAGACGGTCATAGACAGTTGTGAAAGCTTTAAGTGATTCTTCTCTAAACCATTTCCAAAGACGAGTCGCTTCTTCATCCCCATCCTCTAAACGTTTGAACCAATCACGAGCTTCATCATCTAATTGAGGATTTTCAACGTCTTCTTTGTGGAAACGTACGTAATAGCCTAATAAGGAGTTGATCGGATCATTTTTAACTTCTTCTTCACTTCCCCAAAGTTCATAAGCGCGCATCAATTTACCAAATTGTGTGCCCCAGTCACCTAAGTGGTTGATCTTGACCGGTTTGTAACCAGATTTTTCCATTAAAAGTGCGATCGAGTTACCGATCACAGTCGAACGTAAGTGGCCCATCGACATTGGTTTAGCGATATTAGGTGAAGACATATCGATCGGAACTTGACGACCATTTCCAGTCGTTGCATCGCCAAAATGTTCTTGTTTAGTCAAAACATCATGTAAAACATCTTCACTAAAAGCTGCTTTATCTAGGAAAAAGTTTACGTAAGGTCCGACAGCTTCAACTTTTTCAAAATTAGTCGTATCGATCTTTTCGACCAATTCTTGTGCGATCATTTGTGGTGCTTTACGCAAGACCTTAGCTAACACGAATGCTGGAAAAGCATAGTCCCCTAACTTAAGGTCTTTTGGTTGTTCGATCTTTTCAACGATCGCTTCTTCACTTAACTGGCCATCAACTGCTGCATATACTGCTTGAGCCACTAATTGTTTGTAGTCCTTCATCACTAACATCCTCCTTTAAAAATAAAAACGTCTCTTGCATAGCGTTAAATAACACTTTGCAAGAGACGAGAAATTCCCGCGGTACCACTCTATTTGATCAATATCCACTCAAATATTCACTTGTACTCTAAAAAGCGCGCTTCACCTGTTTACACGATCTGGCTTCCACCCTCCCAGACTCGCTTAACGCTGCCACAGGTTACTTTTCTTCTATCATCGAGTTTTCTTAACTTAAATAAAAAACATCTCCGGCCGAGACCAAAGATGCTCTTTGAAGCGGGTGACGAGAATCGAACTCGCGACATCAGCTTGGGAAGCTGGGATTTTACCACTAAACTACACCCGCAACAACAAAGATAATTATAGCACCCTTATCTTCGTTTGTCATCTTTTTTTTGAATTTTTATGCTGTTTTCTTTTTCATGTGATCTAAAGCTACTACAGCACGATTATGGAAATCGCTCACAACTACGGTATCATCTTTATGATGTTCTAAGATCTCAACAACTGCAGAATTTTCATAGATCTTTTCGATCGCACCGACAAAATCATGTGTCAATGAAGCAAACTTATCACATGTCACTTTGTCGCCAACTTTTAATTTTGTTTCCATTGATTAATATTCACCTACTTTGCCTGGCAATGTCCTATGAATATTAACAAACTTTGATGCTAGATGCAAGTACCTTAGTCAATAAATTTGACTTTATTTAATTTTTTTAACAATTCTTACTGTGATCGCTACACTAACCCACCATAACGCGCTGTTAAATAGTCCACAATGACTCGGATAAAAGCCCGTGTCGAAGGTGTTTGCTGGGCCTTATTATGTGTTACTAAAGCAATTGTCCGAAAATGTCGTTTGGCAAAGGGATACTGCACGACATTCCCCGAAAGTTTTTGTAGGGCTAATTCCGGTAAGATCCCAAAACCAAGCCCTGATTCGACCATTGCAATGATCGAAGCATCATCGATACTGTACTGGATCGAATTGACAGAAACATTATAATCATCCAAGGCTTCTTTAGTATTACGATCATAATCGATCTCTTGGAGAATAAACGGTTTATCCGCCACATCACTAGCCACAACAGCTTTTTTATCTTGTGGTGTAAATCCTTCAGGCGCAACACAGTAGATCTCATCTCGATATAACGGTAAAACTTCCAGATTCTCTTTGATCGGTAAAGCGGAAAAACCAATATCGATCTCACCTAATTTGATCTGCTGGATAACTTCATTAAAATTTCCCTGCCAGACCGAAACTTCGATCTCGGGATGATTCTTTTTGAAAGTATTGATCATATCAGGGAGCCAATTGATACAAACACTACTGAAAGCCCCGATCCGCAATCGTCCTTGATCTAGCCCGTTGATCCGAGCAGCTTCTTCTAATAACTTATCTTCGGTATTCAATAGTTCACGGACGATCGGTAAGATCTTTTCTCCAGCAGAGGTCAATTGAACTCCATTGCGATTACGGAAAAATAGTGCAAAACCCAACTCTTTTTCTAGACCATTGATCGAATGACTGATCGCTGATGGTGTCACATTCAATACTTTAGCTGCCGTCACAAAAGCTTTTTGCTTAGCGACTTCACTGAATGCTTGATACATAAAATTACTCATCTAGTTTCCTACCTTGTCCAAATTATTTCCCCCTAAAAATACCATTTCTCAAAATATAAGACAAGTCAAAAAAGCTTTCATTGACCTCCAAAACATATATCATAACTGGCAAACAACAAAAGGCCACCACAATGCTATGGCATCATGGCGACCTGATCATCTCACATGCTTTATCCTAGTTCAATTTTTCAAGTTTTCCAGTAACTCCAGCGAACTTTCCTGTGGCTTTAGCTCCGATATCATGTCGATAATAGCAATCCACAAATTTATGTTGCGCTAAATAGCTATATGCTTTCGCTTGTGCCAGCTGAAGGTCATCTTCTAGCGCTAAAACACACAGTAAACGGCCACCATTCCCCACAAACTGCTCTGATCTTTCACTGACATTAGCATAATCGACCTTGATCTCATCTGTTGCTTGTAATTCGGGCAAAACTTGCCCTTTGAGATACTCACCAGGATAGCCAGCAGCCGCTACGACTACACCTAAGCAAGCTTTAGCTGTTACTTCGATCGCTGGCAAGGCGTCACCATTAAGGGCACAGTCGATCAACTGCGCAAAGTCAGATGTGATCCGAGGTAAGACGACCTGTGTCTCAGGATCGCCTAAACGCACATTGTATTCAATGACTTTAGGACCTTGCTCAGTCATGATCAACCCGATATATAAGATCCCACAGTAATCAAACTTCTCTTGACGCAAGCCAGCGATCGTTGGTTCAACAACTTCATGTAACATCCGCTGATAATCTGTTTCTGGCAATTGTGGTAATGGACTATACGCCCCCATCCCGCCAGTATTCAAACCTTTATCAAAATTAAAGGCTCGCTTATGGTCTTGAGCCATCGGTAGTATCCGGTAGTCTTTACGACCTACCGCAACAAAGAGTGAGTATTCAGCTCCAGCCAAAAATTCTGAGAGTACGAGGCGCTTTTGTCCCTTTTTAAACATCAACGCGATCTCTTCTCTAGCCTGTTCTTTTGTTTGGGCGATCACGACCCCCTTACCAGCTGCCAATCCATCCGCCTTGATCACGACGGGTTCACTAAATTCTGTTAGCCCTTCGATCGCTGAAGCCGAGTCAGAAAAAGTGGCAAATTTTGCCGTTGGAACAGCATACTTATTCATAAAGCGCATCGCAAAGTCTTTTGAACCTTCCAACTGAGCCGCTATCTTGGCTGGGCCAAAGATCTTTAGACCATCTGCTTCAAATGAATCCACGATCCCAGCAACTAATGCATTTTCGGGTCCTACAAAAGTCCAGGCGATCTTTTCTTCATAACAAAAACCTTTAAGTGCCAAAAAATCGAGTTCAGAGATCGCAACCGGTATGATCCCATCCACTGTCATACCCGGATTACCTGGAGCACAATAAACTTGACTAACATGTGAACTAGCTAATAATTTTTTAGCGATCGCATGTTCACGTCCGCCAGAACCAACGACTAACAATTTTAAATCATCTTTCATTTGCGTTTCACCCTCGCCTATCAGTGTCTAAAGTGTCTGATACCCGTAGTCAACATTGCGATGCCATACTTATCAGCCATTTTGATCGAATCTTCATCGCGGATCGACCCACCCGGTTGAATGATCGCCTTGATCCCATTTTTAGCCGCATATTCAACACAGTCATCCATTGGGAAAAAGGCATCTGAGGCCAAAACTGTTTCATCATCAATAAATTCTTTAGCATGGCCCACTGCGATCTTGGTCGAGTCGATCCGATTAGGTTGACCAGCTCCGATCCCTAATGTACGTTCAGTATTAGCTATTACGATCGCATTAGATTTAGTATGCTTGACCGCCTTTAAAGCAAGTAATAATGCTTTTTCTTGTGCTTTAGTTGGCGCTTTTTTCGTAACAACAGTCCAATCGGCGAGATCTTCTAACGTCATATCTTGTTCTTGGACCAACAAGCCTCCCATAACAGAAACCGTTTCAAAAGCTGGCGTCTCATCTTTAGCACTAAAATCTAACTCTAATAAACGTAAATTCTTCTTTTGCTTCAAAACTTCTAGAGCAGCAGGCTCAAAACTAGGTGCGATAATGATCTCTAAGAAGAGCTTATGCATTTTTTCAGCCGTTTTGACATCGACTGGACGATTCAACACGATAATACCACCAAAGATCGAGATCGGATCGGCCGCATAAGCTAGATCCCAAGCTTTTTCCAAGTTATCTGCTTGTCCGATCCCACATGGATTCATATGTTTTAAAGCGACCACTGTTGGCTCTTCGAATTCGCGTGCGATCCGCAGTGCAGCATCGGCATCCTTGATATTGTTATAGGATAATTGCTTACCATTTAATTGCTTAGCGGAAGTGATCGCATATTTTTTAGGCAAAGCATCCCGATAGAACCAAGCCGGTTGATGCGAATTTTCGCCATAGCGCATTTCTGATTCTAATTCATAGGTCAGCGTCAACTTCTCTGGTGCAACTTCATGTAATTGCTCAGCAAAGTAATGTGCGATCATCGCATCATAGCTCGCTGTATGTTCAAAAGCTTTAGCCGCTAATTTTTTACGTGTTGCTAAAGTCGTATTACCTTCATTGTTCAATTCGTCTAAAACTTTCTCATAATCAGCTTTATCTACGACCACCGTCACATCATTGAAGTTTTTAGCGGCTGAACGCAACATACTTGGTCCACCGATATCGATATTTTCGATCGCATCTGCAAAATCCTTGCTAGGATCAGTGATCGTTTCTTTGAAAGGATATAAGTTGACACATACTAGATCGATCGGGCTGATCGCTAATTTTTTCATTGTTGCAACATGCTCGGATAAGTCACGTCTACCTAAAAGACCACCATGGATATATGGATTCAACGTCTTGACCCGACCATCTAAGATCTCAGGAAAATTAGTTACTTCTTCTACCGCCAGGGTCTTGATCCCAGCTTCTTCTAACATTTTTTGGGTGCCCCCTGTCGAAATGATCTCAAAATCATTTGCGACTAATCCTTGGGCAAATTCAACGATACCACTTTTATCTGAAAGACTGATCAATGCTCTTTTCACGCTTATTCTCCTTTAAATATCTGCTTTAGTGCTTGAGGATACAATTCATGTTCACACGCATGGATCCGCTGCTCGAGCGTTTCTAATGTGTCATCTGGATAGATCGGGACATGCTTTTGTAAGATCGCTGGCCCCGTATCTAAGCCAGTATCGACATAATGGATCGTCACGCCGGTCTGACTTTTGCCTTGCGTTTGATGATCGCTAAAAGCCCGTTCGATCGCATGTAGTCCTTGGTATTCAGGCAAATATGCTGGGTGTAGATTAACGATCCGTTTATCATAAGCTAAGACGATCTTTTCACCTAAAACACGCATATAACCCGCTAAGATGATAAAATCGACCCGATACTTCTTTAAGATCTCCATAATACGTTTTTCATATGAAACTTTGCTCCCACATTCTTTGACGGTAAAAGTCTCGTAGGGGACCTTTAGTTTCTGGGCACGTTTGATCACAAAAGCATCCGGATGGTCACTAAATAATAGCACCAGCTCAGCCTTAAATTCACCGGCTTGAAATTTTTGGGCTAAAACTTCAAAATTTGAACCGCTACCCGATGCAAAAATTGCTGTGCGCATCAAATCCCCCCTTAAAAATCGATCTCGATCTTAGCTGCATTTTCAGGTCGTTTTACCAATTCTCCGATCTCGTAAAACGGCTCAGCAGCCTGCTGTAATAAGTCTTTGACCGCTGGAACATTCTGCGGTGCAACTGCTAAAACTAACCCGATCCCTAAGTTGAAAGTCTCTAATAGATCAGCTTGCTTTAGCTCACCTAGATCTCTCAAATACCCAAAGATCGCAGGCTTATCCCATGAAGCATAATCCAATCGTGCCTGCAATCCATCTTCAAACATGCGCGGTAAATTTTCAAGCAAACCACCGCCTGTGATATGACTAACACCACTTATCAAGCCTTGTTTGATCAATGGTAAAACAGCTTTGACATAGATCCGAGTAGGCTCTAATAGCACTTCACCAACACTTTTACCTAAAAGTTCTGCTGGGCGATCGTCCAAGTTTAGCTGATGATCTTTGAATAAGATCTGTCTAACTAATGAAAAGCCATTAGAGTGTAGACCGCTTGAAGGTAGACCGATCAATTTCATCCCTGCTTTAGGGTGGCTTTCATCCAAAAGTTTACTCTTTTCGACCGCTCCGACAGCAAAACCAGCTAGATCATATTCAGTTGGAGCATACATATCAGGCATTTCAGCTGTTTCGCCTCCGATCAAAGCCGCCCCAGCTTGGCGACAGCCTTCTGCTACACCAGAAACGATCTGTGCCATCTTAGTCGGATCATTTTTTCCAGTAGCGATATAATCTAAAAAATATAACGGTTCAGCCCCTTGAGCTAAAATATCGTTAACACACATCGCTACGCAATCGATCCCGATCGTGTCATGCTTGTCTAAGGCCTGGGCGATCAGCAATTTCGTCCCTACACCATCAGTTCCTGAAACTAAAACCGGGTGTTTTAGATCCAAAACACTCAGATCAAACATCCCACCAAAGCTTCCTAGACTACCTAGCATCCCTAAACGTGCAGTCGAAGCAACATCTTGTTTGATCTTTTTGACCATTTCATAACCAGCATTAACGTCAACACCGGCTTCTTGATAACGACTCATCGCAAAAAATTCCTTTCTTCTTGTTGCTTGAGTGAGGCTAAATAATCAGCTTCATAATCATACAGTGGCGTCGGATATTTGCCATCAAAGTAAGCGACTGTCAGGCCACCATTTTCGACCTTTCTACCACTAGGGATATCGATCGCCTTGATCAAACTTTCCGTACTCAAAAAGCCCAGTGAATCAGCGCCGATCAACTCACAGATCTCTTGAATACTGTGATCGGCCGCGATCAATTCCGCTCTAGTTGAAATATCGATCCCATAAAAACATGGAAAACGCAATGGTGGTGAAGCGATCCGCATATGTACTTCCTTAGCACCCGCCTCTTTTAAAAGTTTAACGATCTGCTTTGAAGTCGTCCCCCGCACGATCGAATCATCAATGATCGCAACTTTTTTACCTTCCACGACCCCCCGAACAGCTGAGAGCTTTAATTTGACCCCACGCTCACGCAATTCTTGGGTCGGCTGGATAAAGGTTCTAGCCACATATTGACTCTTGATCAAGCCCATTTCATATGGTAATCCAGCTTCTTCGGCAAAACCCGAAGCTGCTGATAAAGATGAATTGGGAACGCCGATCACGATATCAGCATCAACTGGTTGTTCTTTTGCCAACAAACGCCCCATCCGTTTACGAGCAGTATGCACATTAACACCGTGGATGATCGAGTCCGGTCGCGCAAAATAAATATATTCCATTGAACAAACTGCCAATTTAGTGGCATCAGTATAAGTATCGATATGCAGACCATCTTTATCGATAATGATCAATTCACCTGGTTTAACATCTCGAACGAATTTAGCGCCGATCATATCCAAAGCACAGGTCTCGCTTGCAACGACATAGGCTTTATTTTTAAGTTGTCCGATACATAACGGCCGAAAGCCATTAGGATCCAAAGCTGCGATCAAGCGATCCTTTTGCAACAAAAGAAAGGCAAAGCCACCTTTGATCTCATTTAAACTTGCTTTTAAGGCATCGATAAAATCCAGATCTCGTTTTTGCCTGATCAAGTGGATCAAGATCTCAGTATCAGAATTAGAGTGAAAAACCGAGCCCGCTTTTTCCAATTGACGCCTAAGGCTTTTAGCATTAGTCAAATTACCATTATGTGCCAACGCAACTTCATCATCATAAAAGTTGAATAAGAAAGGCTGGAGATTATTGATCGAATCATTACCACTAGTTGCATAGCGAACATGCCCGATCGCAGCGTTCCCGTCTAAACTATCCAGATCAGCTTCATTAGCAAAGACCTCAGCCAATAAACCTTTATTTCTGAATTGTTTGAGCTTGGTACCATCACTTGAGACGATCCCCGCACCTTCTTGACCGCGGTGTTGTAGACTGTGTAAACCAAAATATGTCAATTGATTGGCTTTTTTAGTATCAAAAACACCAAATACACCACATTCTTCGTTTAATCCTTTGATTTCATGAGGCACGGTATCGCTTCCTCCCATAATTTTTGTGCTTCGCTTACTTCAACTTCAAATTCTGCATCAGTTAAGGTCACAGCTAACTTAGGCATGCTATCTACTTCACCTAAAAAACTTTGCGCTGCCCCTAAAGTTTTCTCAAATTCAGTGCGCTTATTTTGCGGAACACTGACGATAAAACGACCTGGCGTTTCACTAAAGAATTCTGAACTACTCAAGTTTAGCGTTACTTTAGCCCCCAACTCACTGTTAAATAATGTTTCAGCTAAACAAACACCTAAACCACCTTCACTAGCATCATGACTGCTTGTGACCAAGCCAGTTTGCATGGCTGTTAAAAGTTGTTTCATTATCTTATTCAAATTAGGCAGATCTAATTCATTTAGCGCCCCAAAGATTTTACCCGTCTGCATCTTTTGGATCTCGCTACCTGAAAAGTCAGCTTTTGTCTTTGGACCAACTAAATACAAAGCATCACCCGCATTTTTTACGGTCGAAGGGATGATACGCAAAACATCTTCGATCAAACCGACCATCCCGACCATCGGAGTTCCGTAGATCGCTTCACCATTGGTTTCATTATATAAAGATACGTTACCTGAGATAACTGGTGTATCAAAGACTTCACAGGCTTGGGCCATCCCCGCAACAGAATGATGTAATTCATAGTAGATCTCAGGATCATTGGGATCACCATAATTCAAACAATCTGTCATCGCTAGCGGCAAAGCACCACTAGAGATAATATTGGCACAGGCTTCAGCGACTACCATTTGCCCACCGATCTTTGGATCTAAATAGATAAAACGCCCATTACCATCTGTTGTCATCGCTAAAGCTTTATTTGTTTTTCGAACTCGGATCACACCTGCATCGCTTCCTGGTCCTAAGACTGTGCTCGTGCGTACTTGTGAATCATAAGTCTGTGTAAACATTTCTTTTGAAGCGATCGTTGGCTGCTGCAACAACTCGAGTAAAGTTTGTTTAGGCTCGGTGATCGTTGGGACCCAGTGGGGCATTTCTTTAGCTTTTAGCAAACGTTGTGGTACTTTTTCTTGGCTTGGTTCTTCTAAAACATCATCCGTTAAAGTTTTGACTGGAATATCACAGACTACTTGGCCATGATGTTTCAAAAGATATTGGCCATCATCCGTTACACGTCCGATCACAACAGCTTCAAGGTCAAAATCTTTGAATAATTCGATGACCTTTTCTTCATACCCTTTATGCACACAAAGTAACATCCGTTCTTGTGATTCAGATAACATGATCTCATAAGCTGACATTTCACTTTCACGTTGTGGTACTTTATCTAACTCTAAGACCAAGCCACTATCCGCCTTTGAGGCCATCTCACAAGATGATGAAGCGATCCCTGCTGCTCCCATATCTTGGATCCCGACCAACCAATCCTTATGGTCATGGGTCAATTTCAAACAAGCTTCCATGAGTAATTTTTCCATAAATGGATTACCGACCTGAACAGCTGAACGTTGTGTCTCTTTTTCGTCACTGAAATCACTTGACGCAAAAGTTGCACCGTGGATCCCATCACGTCCGGTCTTGGCACCGACATAGATCACGGCATTGCCAACACCAGCAGCCCGTCCTTTTTGCATATCTTTTTGTTCCATCAAGCCGACACTCATCGCATTAACTAAACAGTTGCCACGATAACATTCATCAAAAGTCATCTCACCGCCGACAGTTGGGATCCCCATACAGTTACCGTAACCGCCGATCCCCGCTACGACGCCATTGACTAAATATTTGGTCCGCGCATCCGTCAATTCGCCAAAATGTAATGAGTCAAGTGAGGCAACGGGACGCGCACCCATACTAAAAATATCGCGCAAGATCCCACCGACCCCAGTGGCTGCACCTTCGTAGGGTTCAACAGCAGAAGGATGATTATGACTTTCAGCTTTAAAAACTACCGCTAAGCCATCACCAATATCAACGATCCCGGCACCTTCCCCTGGTCCTTGTAAAACACGTTCATTTTTGGTAGGAAATAGGCGCAAAACTGGCTTAGACTTCTTATAAGAACAATGCTCGCTCCACATGACCGAAAATAGCCCTGTTTCCGTATAGTTTGGTAAGCGCTGGAGCAATTCATCACAGATATAATCGTACTCTTTTTGGGTCAAACCCCATTCAAGATATGGTTTTTTGGTTTTGATCTCTTCTGGTGTCATTTCAGCCATTAGCTTTCCTCCGTTTTAACTGTGCCATTTTCCAATAATGATTTGAAGACGCGTAAACCATCCTCATTGCCTAATAAAGCTTCTACTGCTCGTTCTGGGTGTGGCATCATCCCTAAAACATTTCCTTGCTTATTGCAGATCCCCGCAATATCATGCAAACTACCATTGGGATTTTCTCCCGCATAGCGGAAAACAACTTGTCCATTAGCTTCTAGTTCAGACAAAGTAGCTTCGTCAGCAAAGTAACTGCCATCAGCATGTGCGATCGGTAATTTGATCACTTCATCTTGCTGATATTGATGTGTAAATGGCGTTTTAGTATTTTCGACTCTCAAAGGTACTGTCTTGCAAACAAATTTCAAACTATCATTTTGTTTCAAGGCACCGGGCAACAGACCCGCTTCAGTCAAGATCTGGAAACCATTGCAAGTTCCAAAGACTGGTTTACCGGCTTGGGCCATCTTTACGATCTCAGGCATGACCTTAGAAAAACGCGCGATCGCACCACAGCGCAAGTAATCTCCGTAAGAAAAGCCACCGGGTAACATTACGGCATCAAAATCACTTAGATCTTCACATTTATGCGAAACATACTCTACATCTGCGTTCAAAACTGTATGCAAAGCCTCATAGAGATCAATATCACAATTGGATCCTGGAAAAACAACGACTGCGATCTTCATTAGGCTTCCTCCATGATCTCATAGCGATAAGTTTCAAGATTAAAATTGACCAGTAATTCTTCAGCTACTTCTTTAACTGCAGTCTCAATATCTTTTTTACTTGGATCAAGAGTCACATCAAAGAATTTACCTACCTTAACATCTTTGACTTCATCATGCCCTAATGCATGGATCGCTTGTTTGATCGTATCACCTTGGGGATCAAAGACGGATTCCTTATAAGTCACATAGATTCTTACGTCAGTCATTACTTTTCCTCCTCTAAAACTTGTTGTAAGCGAGCTAAAACTTCTTCATAAACTGGGGTCAACTCACCTAGATCTTGTCGATAAACATCTTTGTCCATATGAGCCTTAGTTTTTTTGTCCCAAAGCCGGCAATTATCAGGTGAAAATTCATCGGCTAAAACTAAAGTACCGTCACTTAAACGCCCAAATTCAAGTTTGAAGTCTACTAAAGTCAGATCAGCTTTAGCAAATAACGCTGTTAGCAATTGATTTGTCTTGCGTGAAAGATCCCAGATCTCGGTGAGTTCGGCTTTAGTTGCTAAACCAAGGGCTAGAGTCTGTGATTCATTGATGAAAGGATCATCTAAAGCATCACTTTTGTAGTATGTTTCTTCAACTGGTGTCTCAAACACCAGACCGTCTTCAACTCCAAAGCGGGTGACAAAGTGGCCGGTAGCTACATTACGAGTCACCGCTTCGAGTGGAATGATCTCAACTTTATGTACCAATTCTTCTGTCGGGGATAACTTTTTGATGAAGTGGGTCTTGATCCCTTGCTCAGCCAAATATTCAAAGACCAATGTCGAGATCTCATTATTGATCTGTCCTTTACCTTTGATCTGGTCTTTTTTCTTGCCATTCAAAGCAGTTGCCTGATCCATATAAACGACCCGTAAGACTTCTGGATCATCTGTGCTCCACATTTGTTTTGCTTTTCCTGTATAAATTACTTCGCCCATGGCTATATTTTTGCTCCTTTAACTTTAAAAACGAACTTTAAAACAACATACAATAAATATAATTCGACAATTCACATCTATAAGATAACAAACTCCTTCTATCACGTCAACCAAAAGCACCGAATATTTATTGTTGAAATTTTAAAAATATAAACTTAAATATATAAAACATCAAAACAAAGTTCGTATCTCGGTACATAAATATACCAAAATACGAACTTTATCACTCAAAAGATCCAATTATATCCATTATCCAAATGCGTCACTTTAGGTCGTTGCCATTTCTTAGGGTAAAATTTTCCCTGCTGCTCACTACGTTTCTTGATACCCACTACCATCCGTTCCTTTCTCGTAGCATCTTCCAACAAAATACTATAGAGTCCACCCGGCAAATGGGCGAAACGAACTTTACCTTGGGCATCGCTTTTGACTAAATACGGCCGTCCATTGCGCTGTAAAAGTTTTTTCCCCCGTTTGTCATATAATCCAAATTCTTTTCCAGTGAGCGGTCGCCCTTTAATATCAACACAGTGAAACTCTAAATCAAACCTTTGCTTTTTCAATAGTGCACCATAGATCGTAGCGCCCAAAAGATAAAGCAACCAACCAAACAGTAGTGCACAGGCGAGTAAGATCAGCATATTTTTGATAAAATTACGCCAAACTGCATCTTTACTTTGTTCATCCATTTTGGCAGTATATGGTATCCGATGTCCCTTTAGCACCAAACGATGTGTATTTAACATATACGGGGTACAGGTCAAAAGCGAGGCCAGATCTCTATCTGACTCAGCTTGTAAGACTGACAGATCGTTTGGTAACACGGTCCTTATTTCTTCGATCTGATAAGCAAGCTTTTTATTGTAGACTTCAAAAATAAAAATATCACCTTGCTTTAATTTATTGAGATCGGTAAATAATTTCCGCTCAGGCAGCCCGCGGTGACTAGAGACCACACTGTGTGTTCCTTTTCCGCCAACAGGATAAGCCGTCCCATCTAAGACCGCAGCTCCGTATTGGAGCGTTTGACTATTTGTCGTGTCAAACAACGGAATGTCAACGGCGATCTTTGGAATGATCACCTTACCGATCAAATGCTTTTTTAGATCGACCTTGGTCTTATTTGAAGTATTCTTAAAGGGGTCATTTTTTACTTCTTTAATTGCCTGTTTATTCTTAGCCTCTAGCTTTGCCAAACGTGCCACATTCTGCTGCGTATTTTCATGTGCGATCCGCCCCACTCGATAACGATCGATAAAATTATTCAAAGCACCGACATAAAAGGGGTAAAGCGCGATAATAACTCCGCTGATAAAAACTATGATCAACCCCACTTGAAGCCAGACACCTTTTTGCTTTGTTTTTTTCATAGCTCATCCTTTCTGAAATGTAATAAAAAAGAGGTCGAGTTTCCCCGCCTCTTTTCAGTCTAATTTGTTTTAGACATTGTCATTTTTTCTAATACGACGGAACCAAACATAAGCACCGCCCATTAAAGCAAGACCGATCACTAAGAAGATATAGATCCCGTAACTACCAGTTGAAGGTAACAGACCTTTCTTAGCATTTTTAACTTTATCTGGCGTATTCTTTGTTGCTTGATACGTATCCTTAGCAACTGTAAAGTCGAGCGCTTTTCCTTTAGCATAGCCAGCTGGCGCTTCGATCTCGACTAATTGATACTCACCATATGGCAAATATTCCAATGCGATGTTACCATCTTTATCAGAAGTATAGACCGTTGCATTCTCGCGCTCTTTTACCCATTTAAGGTCATTTCGGCCATTAGCACTCTGGTTGAATTTCACATAACCAGATTGCTTTGGATTATCAGTAGCTGTATCTAAAACTACGAATTTTGCACCTGCTAAAGCCTTACCGGATTGGGCATCGACCTTTTGGAAGTTGTAACCACCTACAGCTAATGGTTTTTGAGCCGCTTGCTCAAGAACTGTAGCCGCCCGTGAAGCAAACGGTGTTGCCAATCGTGTTGTTTCACCTTCAGTTGAAGTTTGATCTCCCTTAGTCGTATCAGCTGTAACTGTGATCTTGTTGTCGACCGGCTTATCCATTGAAGCTTCCGTCTTAGCTAAATAACCATAGTAAGTGATCTCTAATGTTTCCCCTGCTAGATCTGCATTTTGTTCACCAGTGATCTTCATTTCAAAAAAGGAGTTCCCATCTTGAACTTGATCTTCATGATACTTAACTTCAGCATTGACTGTCTTACCATTGCACGTTGCTACCACGTTATCAACTTGAGCTTCTTTAGCATTCAAGGAATCAACGATCGTATCAACTGCTTTGCCATTAGCGTCTTTAGCAACTTTTTCAGGTAACACGATACCGTGACCAGGATCATCGACGATCGTCAAACCACTGTCAGTACCAAAGATCGTTGTTGCAGGCACGTTGTAAGTTACCTTGTATTGAAGCAAGCGCCCGACACGTGGTGATAAGATCTTATCATCAAGAGCATTTACGCCCCAAGCATTAGCGTGGTGGTGAACTGTATCATCTACTAATTCTTTCGTGAGTTTACCTTCGTAATTATCCGCATTTTCCACATTCTTTGGGTAAACATGGATATTGTCTAAGACCTTGCTGGTCACTTCACCATTACTATCGTAGGCATACATTGGCATCGTCAAAACCATCGGTGCAGCTTTGGTCGTGATCGCACTTGCCGACTTAGTTTCTAAAACGATATATGTCTTGAAATTGTCATTATCTTTAGTAGCTAGCCCTTCAAAGGTCACGACCCCATTTTTGTCGGTCAATTTTTGTTCAGTAGCTGCAGTAGCTGGCTTTTCGTCAGTATAGCGCTCGACCATCGCAGCCGTAGCTTCTTGGGCATCCTTTGTTTCAGTTAGTTTTTCGATATATTCATCTGTAATATCGTAGACCGTAAAACCAACGTTAGGTAGAGCTTCCCCACCAAAATTTGGCATCAATTCACCAGTATTTTGCGTATTTTCTGGCAATTCACCATCTTTAAAGACGCGTTTGTGTACTGTGATATTGACATTTTCTGGAATATTTTCATCCGCATTGACCGTCTTTGCACTAGCCAAACTTGGGATCAAAACCGAAGCAACTAACAACAAACTCATAAAGAGCGCTTTAAGTTTATTCTTCATGTTTTCCACTTCTTTCTTTTCTTTGACGTATGAATTCAACAACTGCAAAACTTACCAGTAAGATCCCGATCAAGGAGACCAGACCTTTCTTCTCACCCAATTGGGCTAACATTCCACCAACACTTGACACTTTTGGTCCACCGTTATCAAAGGAAGTGTTATCGTTATTTACATTATCAGTCGGTGTCTGATTTGGCTTATCTTCTGAAATGGCATAGTTTAAGATCTTAGGCGCGGTCGTAAAACTACTTGGGACCATTCCAGCTACCAATTCAACTAATTGAACGCCCGCCACTGTGATCTGCATGTCAGCAGCAACGATCACTTCGATCTGTTTAGCCGCTTCAGAAATACTGTAGCCATTTGGCGCTTTAACTTCACTAAAGAAGTATTGTCCTGGTGCTAATTCAGAATCGTGCAAGACTAAGCCTTGTTCATCTGAAGTAAACTTCTTGACCTGAGCATCATTAGCCGGATCATCACTAGCTACAAAACTTGTTTCATCTAGCGCAAGATATTGCTTTTCACCGGCAACTTCTTGCCCTAAGACAAATTGCGCATCCGCTAATGCGATCTGCTTGTCACCATTGACACCGTATTTATAAAAATACGCACAACTCGTCAATTTGACCGGCTTAGTGTAAAGCTCCACAATATTTTTAGGTGTTCCATCTTCATTTTGCAACGGTAACGAAAATGCTAGCGGTAAGATCGTTTGGCCCTTGACCGCATGATCTTGCACTATCAAATATGCATTATCATTGCCCGCCACTTTAAAATACGCTTTTCCTGTAGCGTCCGTAGTTACAGTTTCGACCTTTTGGATCTTGTTATCTACCAAATACCGTCTTAGCTGTTGCGCTGATAACTGGGAGAAACTTTCTATAAATTTCTTTGCGTCAGCTGGTGTTTTCTGATCGTGGTATTGCTCAGAGATATCATAGAGCGATAAAGCAATATCTGCTCCATAAATTAGTTCACTCCCATCAGGATTTTCAAACTGGTGCTGAACAATAACTTGTAAAGGTTCTTCTGTTACATCAGCGTTTACCCTTTGTTCCAAAAGTGGCAGACAGAGCGCGACCAGCAAGAGTATTGATTTGAATACTTTTTTCATGCCCTACACCCCCCGCTTCTTAATGACAAAGCGGCCAGCGACAAAAGCAAGCCCGGCTAAGATCGATCCAATGAGTACATAGAGCCAAACGCCTGGTCCACCTGTTTCTGGTAAGATCCCAGCTGGAAAGTTATTGACTTTTAATTCGATCAAGTTATGCCCCGTCGTAGTTAGTTCTATCTTACCTTTACCGTTCAACTTACCATCTTCAGTGATCGTAAATTCGATCTCATCACTTAATTTCACATAACCAGCAGGCGCTTTGACTTCTTTTAAGACATATACACCTGGACGTAAGTTAGTTACTGTAAAGATCCCATCCTCAGTTGTAGTGATATCATAACGTTGACCTGTTTCATCCGTTAATTCAAATTCAGCCCCGGCTAATGTCTTTTGGGTCAAGGCATTAACTTTTTTGATGGTCAGATCAGTATCTTTTAAGCGGTTCGCCCGTGAAATGATCAATTTTTCAGCATTATTCTGGTCCAGGTAAAGTTGATTTAACTTTCCAGTTTTGGCTACCGTGATCTCTTCACCATTTTCATCGAACCACTTTTCGTCTTCCCATTTGAATTTGATCACACTATCATCGAGCTGATATCCAGTTGGAGCGCTGATCTCTTGCAGACCGTAATGACCTGATTTAAGCTCAGTTAAAACATTTTCACTATTAGCTACGATCGTCTTTTCAAAAGATCCATCTTGCGTCTGCCACGCATCGGTGTAACGGATCAATTTGAATTTAGCATCGGCCAAGGCTTCACCATTCGTAGCATATTTTTCAACACTTATGCTCCCTGTTTTCAGTGGTGTATTCTCGATCCTAAAATCAATTGTATTTTGCTTAGCACCGGAAGTTAGTTCAACTTTGACATCTTTAGGTTCGCTCTCAAACTCGACTTTGCCAGCTTCTGTGATGGTAAATTTAAGTGGCGTAGTCAAAAGTTTATGATCTGCTGGAGCCTTTGTCTCTGTCAAAGTATACTCGCCTGGTGTTAAACCACTGAACTTGAGCTTGGTTTTAGCGTCATTAGCGTATTCGAATTTGATCTGTTCACCCTTAGCATTCACTAACTCAAATTCAGCTCCGGAAAGTTGTTTGCCCTTAGTATCTGTTTTGGTCAAATTCAACTCAAATGGTTTAAGTGTATTATATTTAACACCCGTCAAGATATAAGCGCTATCATTTGAAAGATTCAGATAAAAACCATCTTGACCCGATTCCAAATTGGTTGCAGTGATCTCATTATTTGCTTCATCGAAAAATTTTCCATCTTTGATGCTGAATTTGAGCGCATTTGGCTCGGCTTGATACCCAGTTGGCGCTTTGGTCTCAATCAAAGCGTAGTGTCCATTTTTAAGGCCACTCATGATATCCTTGCTATTAGCAACTAGTTTCTCGTTGAAACTTGGATCTTCAGTTACAAATTCATCACTGTATTTGACCAACTTGAACTCGGCGCCATCTAACTTAGTATCACTTGGACTAGCACGTTTTTCGACCTGCAAACCTAACTCAGTATTGAGGATGCGCCATTTATTTTCACCAAGATGCTCGATCTTAGTGTTAAAGCCCTCTACGGCAGTTTCTTCGCTGACTTGATAGTTATAGTCGACCCCTAGTTTATTATATTTAGCTAAGGCTACTTCTTGACCGTCAGCTAGTGTCAATTTATCAAAAGTTCTTTGCCACTCGTCACCGGCAGTCAATACACCACCTGCGTTTTGCCACTCATCGTTTCCAGCCACTTCACGGATGACTTTGAAACTGATATTTTCTGGCAATTCTGTTTGACTAAAAGTCTTCCACTCTTTAGTGACATCGATCGTCATTCCTGGAGCTTTCCCAGATGGGATCCCAAATTTTGCACCTGAGATCTCCTCAGCCGTCAGCACCGTCTCACCACTCATCGGATACCACTTGTTTGGCACAAAATCTGCTGTCCCTGTTTTGAGACGAACTTGGTAGTGAAGTTGAACTTCTTGATCTTTTCCAAGCTCAAGTCCTGACCAAACTAACGGTACGCCATTACCACCAGAAACTCGGATATTATACGTATCAACTTCTTTTGAACCAACAGATGTTACAGTTTCTTCACCCAAAGCAACATACTCATACTGTTCACCTAATGGAATAGTGACTTCACCATTCTTTACCGTAGAAAAACTACTGATAACATTGTCAGTCTGCTTATTTAAGTAAGCTTGAATACCTGCAGCAGAAGTAACAGCTTCGTAGTGGCCCGGGCTAGAAAGTAAGCGCATATTAGCTTCATACTTACTATCAATACTTATACCTAAAGCTCTGATCGAAATATCACTGTTATTTTTGATATTCCGTGCTTCACCTAAAGTAGCTGGCCAAGTAGTTCTGATTTCATGACTTTGGTTTTGATTATTTTTGTCACGAACATCATATGGTTTTGAAATATTTTCATCCGAGCCACGTCCTTCAACATAGCGTGGATTATACGTAAAATCAGTACCATATAATGTACCATTTTCTTGGATCGCTCTTTCTACGCGATATGAATAAGTAGGTCTACCATCAGTTAGTAAAATGATCATTTTTTCATCACTAGCGCTTCCCTGTAACATCTCATAGGCTACATGTAGACCTGCTTGCGTAAATGTTCCTCCGCTAGCAGATAAATCATTCACTTTTTGGCGAATATTACTTCCATTGTTAGCAACTTTATCTAACTTCACCCACTCAGTGGACCTACTGCTATAACTCACCAATCCTGCTCGAACATTATTACCTAATCCTGATGAGCTAATGTCATTGATGAAATCACTGATTTCCTTTTTAGCATAACCTAAGCGTGAATGATCTTTCATACTGCCCGATGTATCGACAACGAAAACTACATCGACCGTTTTTTCTTGGCGGACCGAATTGCCACGAACATTCAAAAATACATCAAAAGTCCCGGGAGTGGTGGTCTCACGTGCAAATTTTCTGAGCATAAAATCTGGATCATTCGCGTCACCGTGCTTGATATACGAGTTAGTGGTATCACTTGGCTCGCCACTCCAACTCGTATTATCGTCCCAACCACTTATGCTCCCGCCTTGATGATTGATGACATTTTCTTGGCCTGTTGGCTTCCAAGAAGCTGCTGGGTAAGTTCCTGTATCATCAGTTATATACCCAGGTCTGATATTATCACCATAAGCTTGTACACTTTGACCAAGTAATGAGAAAAGTAGACACAGGCTCAAAAGCAAAGCACATACTTTTCTCACCAATTTAGTTTTCATTTTCTTCATCTCCTCTCTCTAGCAAAAACTAATCCAAAGTTATACGTATAGCTTAAAATCAATTTTTGTATCAATCCTCCTAGCCTCTACAAACACCATACATTACACAAAAACATCAAATAATATACCTAAAAAATATATATTATTTTCCCTTTCATCGCATCTAATAAAGGAATTGTTAGCAATAAATTTGCTTATTAATTTTTCACAAACTTAATAATAATTATTAAAGTACATTGTTTTTTCTTATAAACAAAATAAAGAACCCTGATCAGTGGACTAATACCCACTTGATCAAGGTTCTTTAATATTAGTTAACTATTCTAAACCAACACGTTTAAAAATATCATCAATATGTTTCAAGTGCCAGTGATAATCGAATGCATCATCAAGATCTTCTTTAGATAAGCGGCTCATGATCGTTGCATCACTTTCAAGCAATGGACGGAACTGTGTTTGTTCATCCCAAGCTTTAGCTGTATATGGTTGCACAAGGTCATAAGCTTCTTCACGGCTCATACCAGTATCGATCAACTTCAACAAGACCCGTCCACTGTAGATCAAGCCAAATGTCTTATCCATGTTGCGCTTCATGTTTTCTGGGAAAACCGTCAAATTCTTCACGATCCGACCAAAGCGATTCAACATATAATCGATCAAGATCGTTGTATCTGGTAAAATGATGCGTTCGGCAGAAGAATGAGAAATATCACGTTCATGCCATAAAGCAACATTTTCATAAGCTGTGACCATATGACCACGGCAAACACGAGCTAAACCACAAATATTTTCTGAGCCGATCGGGTTACGCTTATGTGGCATTGCAGATGAACCTTTTTGCCCTTTAGCAAAGTATTCTTCGACTTCACGTGTCTCTGATTTTTGTAAACCACGGATCTCAGTTGCAAATTCTTCCAAGCTTGTAGCGATCAAAGCTAAAGAAGCCATGTAATCAGCATGCAGATCACGTGGCAAGACTTGACTCGATACTTCTTGTGCACGGATCCCTAATTTTTCACAGACGTATTCTTCAACAAAAGGATCGATATTAGCATATGTTCCGACCGCACCACTGATCTTGCCGGCTTCAACACCTTTAGCAGCACGATCAAAACGTTCGATATTACGCTTCATTTCTGAATACCAACGAGCTAACTTAGCACCAAATGTTGTTGGTTCAGCATGAACACCGTGAGTCCGTCCCATCATCACGGTATTTTTATGTTCTCGTGCTTTATCAGCTACGATCTGAGTGAAGTCTTCAAGGTCTTTTCGAATGATATCGTTAGCTTGCTTTAATTGATAACCATAAGCTGTATCGACCACGTCTGTGCTGGTCAAACCATAGTGGACCCATTTTTTTTCTTCCCCTAATGATTCAGATACATTACGTGTAAATGCGATCACATCATGGTGGGTCACCGCTTCGATCTCTTGAATGCGGTCAACGTCAAATTTAGCATTTTGCTTTAATTTTTCGACATCTTCAGCTGGAATATGTCCTAATTTAGCCCATGCTTCATCAGCAGCCAATTCAACCGCTAACCAACATTCAAATTTTTTCTCATCTGTCCAAATTGCAGCCATTTCAGGCCGTGTATAACGTGAAATCATTAATGATTCTCCTTTGATTGTGTTTAATCCCAAACTTGAGTTGCTTTGATCTCAGCTAAAGTCTGTTCTAGATCGTCAGTCAAGATCGTAATATGCCCCATCTTACGATCTACTCTAACATCTTTTTTGCCATAGTCATGGAAATGCCATTGTGGCTTTCGGGCGATCAAGTCTTCACTTAAAGCCTTATGTTGCCCTAAAATATTGACCATGATAGCCGGTTTCAACAATTCGATCTTAGGCAAAGGCCAATTCATGACTGCCCGATTATGTATATCAAATTGCGAGAAGTTGCAGGCTTCGATCGAATAATGTCCTGAATTATGCGGACGTGGTGCTAGTTCATTGACGTAGATCTCACCGTTAGGCTCTACAAAAAGTTCCACACCTAAGATCCCCCGTAAATTTAAACTTTGAGCGATCTTTATTGCAATGGTTTGTGCTTTTTGTTGTTCCTTTAAGGTGATCCGGGCTGGTATGATACTTTCATGCAAGATATGGTCACGATGAACATTTTCACTGACTGGAAAGACAGTTACTTCTCCTTTAGCATTTCGCGCGACCATAACAGAGCATTCCAAAGAAAAGTTCACAAAGCCCTCTAAGATACATGGTCCTTGTACTAGTAATTCGCTGGCAGCGTCAAGATCAGCCTCTTCTTTGAGCGTAAACTGAGCTTTACCATCATAGCCTCCTTCACAAGTCTTTAAAATACTTGGAAAACCTAATTGAGCTACTGCTTGATCAAGCTCTGCCCTTGTATTGACTGCTCTAAATGGAGCGGTCTTTAAACCATGCTCATGTAAGAAAGTTTTTTCGGCCAAGCGATTCTTAGTTATCTGCAGCAATTTTGTCCCTTGTGGTAATAATTTAGCATCTGTTAAATGCTCTAAAGCTGCTAGATCGACATTTTCAAACTCATAAGTCAAAACATCAGATCGCTTTGCTAATTCTGCTAAAGCCAAAAGATCATCATATGGCGCCACTATCTGGGCATCAGCTGCCTGCCCAGCTGGACAAGTGGCATCAGGATCTAAAATGATCGTCTTTAGCCCCATCGCTTTAGCCGATAAAACTAGCATTTGCCCCAATTGACCACCACCGATGATCCCGATCGTTTGCCCTTGTTTGAGTTGCTCTGTATCAGCCAAGAAGATCACCGCTTTCCACAGCTTTATCATGCATTTCCTGTCGATAAGCAAGGAGATCTTTTTGGATCGTCTTATCGGTAACACCTAAGATCTGTAGTGCCAATAGAGCAGCATTTTTAGCGCCTGCTACACCGATCGCAGTCGTTGCGACTGGAACCCCCGCTGGCATCTGAACGATCGATAACAACGAATCTAAGCCATTTAAGGCTCGTGACTGAACTGGAACACCAATGACTGGTAAAACAGTATTAGCAGCGACCATTCCCGGCAGATGGGCCGCACCACCAGCCCCCGCAATGATCACTTCGATCCCATTATCTACAGCGTCTTTAGCAAAGGCCATCATTTCTTCGGGCATACGATGAGCTGAGATCACAGCCTTATCATATTTTACACCAAATTCATCTAAAACAGCAGCTGTATTTTTCATGGTCTCCCAATCAGAATAGCTGCCCATCACAATACTAATTCGATTACTCAATCTAAGCGCCCGCCATATCTATGTGGGATCGCATAAAACACGACCGAAAGCGATATAGCATATCCTTTCTTGGTTATTTTCAAACTCAAAAGCTTGGGGGACACCACTACCACACTATTTTCCAGCGGCTATCAAGATCTTGATCAGCCCTCAAGTTGCTTTAAGCATAACAAAGTGGCTTATAATTGTCAAAATAAAAAATCGAACTATTTTTTAAAATATAATAATTTTATCCGTATAATCTATAAAAAAACACACAAACACATTTTATTTTAAGGAAAACACGAAAAAGCACCCAATAACTGGGTGCGATCAATCATTCGCAAGTACTGCGTTTGATGTCTTTAGGATTTAAGATCACCCGTTGCTCGATCACAGGTACCGAACGCTTCTTCAAGAAAAGTGGGACCTTTTCAAGGTGGACCTCACTAGTTTCAAGTCCGAACCACTGAACTGGTGTCGTACTGTGATTTTGAATGAAGATCCGGGCCGAGATCAACAAGCGCATCCAGACTGAGATACGCGTATCTGGCGATAAAACTTCTTGGATCGCTAAAACAGAAAAGTTACCCACGATCCGTCCAGGAACTGTCGTATATTTTTGTGGCTGTTCATCGATAACATCTTTTTGCATCAGATCAGAAACTATCTGATAAAGATATAAGTTAACGCTTGGATTCATCTTATAGCCTAAATATAACTGTAAATTGACGATATTACGTGTGCCAAGCATATCGACCGTATAATAGTTAGTATAGGGCTCATCGGTCGTATTGACAGTAACGAACCAATAAACTTTAGCACGCTTAGGCTTTTTATCTAAGATCGAATACAACAATTCACGTTTGACACTAAGATCGCGCTTTACCTTAGCTAAAACGATCAAGTTATCTGTAAAAAGTGGTTCACTTTCATCTTTGGCTAGCGCTTGTAACATCGACTTATAATCCTTTAAATTGATCATCTCAGACCGATCTGCATAACGCTCACGTAGTCGATTTCCAAAGAACCAAACAAACATCAAACTTAAGATCAACAAGGTGATAAAGACCGTCACATAACCGCCATGCATGAATTTACTTAAACTAGCAGCTAAAAATATCAGTTCGATCACACTAAAACAACTTAAGACTAAAACTGCACTGATCCGTTTTTCTTTAGACCGCAGATACTCAAATAATAAAAGCGTCGTCATCAACATCGTCAAGGTGATCGCTAGACCGTAAGCTGCTTCCATATGTTCAGAAGTCTTAAAGTAAAATAAAACGATCGTCGTAGTCAAGCACAATAACCAGTTGACTGCAGAAATATAGATCTGCCCGCGCGAAAGACTAGGATGCTCAACTTTCATGCGGGGCAAAAGTTTTAACCCGACTGCTTCTTGAACTAAAGTAAATGAGCCTGTGATCAAAGCTTGTGACGCAATAATGGCCGCCAACGTTGCCAAAACTACCCCAAACAAATACCAATCTGAACTTAAGACAGCATAGAATGGATTTTCAAAGTTAGTTTGGGCTTTTATCTGAGCTAAGTGTGTACTCAAATATGCTCCTTGGCCAAAATAATTCAATATAAGCGCCGTGCAGACGAAGGGCCAGGTCAGATAGATGTTGCGCTTTCCAACATGCCCCATATCTGAATACAGCGCCTCAGCCCCTGTCGTTGCCAAAAAGACGCTCCCTAAAATAAAGATCCCAACTTTATTTTCTGGTGAAAACAGTAATTTTAAACCATAATGTGGTGACAAGGCAACTAACATCCCCGGATCACTAGCTAAATTGATCAGACCTACGATCGCTAAAAAGCTAAACCAGATAAACATCACCGGTCCAAAGCCCTTACCGATCAAGCTTGTCCCAAAACGTTGGATCAAAAATAAAACTAATAAGATCACAAACGTTACAATGATCACACTATTTTGAGATGCGATCGGAACATTTTGACCAAATGCAACCCCCTTTAGGCCTTCGATCGCACTGGTAACGGTCACTGCTGGGGTCAAAGTCCCATCAGCTAACAAAGCGGCCCCACCGATCAATGCGGGAACGATCAGCCACTTTTTTTGATGGCGCACTAAAGCATATAGGGCAAAGATCCCCCCTTCACCGTGATTATCTGCTTTCAATGCGATCAAAACATATTTGATCGTCGTCATCAGCATCAGAGTCCAAAAAACTAACGAGAGACAGCCAATAAGATATCCACGGGTCAAGTTTTGCGGACTCCCTAGATCCGCTAATAAAGCCTTCATCACATACAAAGGTGAAGTCCCTATATCTCCGTAAACGATCCCTAGGGTGATCAAAGACCCTAAAAATAGCTGTCTTTTTTGTTTTTCCATTATCTCACGAGCCTTTCTGGCAGACTATCATCTTGCCTACAGTCTGCCACATAAAAAATTTTATATAGAGAAATATATGCCTCTCATAACAATTAGTCAAGTAAATTCACCATTTGAAAAACAAGCGCTAAAAATGTAAGATAGTTAAGTACATTAACCGAGAGGATGAACTTTCTATGATCACACTAGCTGGGATAATTGGATCAGGTAAATCAAGCCTAACACAGATCTTGGCCCAAGAATTAGGTTCAGAGCCGTTCTTTGAACCCGTTGAAGACAACCCTGTCTTACCCTTATTTTATAAAGGTAACGAAATCGCAGCCAAAAAACGTCAAGCTGGCGATAAGGATGCTACTAATCCCTATGCCTATCTGTTACAAACTTTCTTTTTAAATCGACGTTTTATGATGATGAAGCAAGCTATGCAACACCCAAACAACATTTTGGATCGCTCGATCTATGAAGATGCGATGTTCATGAAGATGAATACCGATATGGGAAATGCAACTCAGATCGAATATGCGACCTATCAAGAACTTTTAGGCCATATGCTGACTGAACTTAAGGCAGCTACTCCGACTCACGACACCGATCTGATGGTCTTGATCAAAGTTTCCTATGATACGATGATCAAGCGCATCCAAAAACGTGGGCGTAAATATGAACAGATCTCAACTGATCCTTCATTGATCGATTATTACCAACGTCTCTTACGGTATTATGCTGATTTTGAAAAAAATTATGAACTCTCGCAACTATTGATCATTGATGGCGATAAATACGATTTTGTTGAAAATCAAGCAGATCGTAATTACGTTTTAGACCTGATCGAAGACCGTTTAGTCACCCTCGGCAACTTGAGTGCTAAACAAGCTGAGAAATTAAAAAAAGAGCGCCGTGCCTAATAAAAAA
>NZ_BCVJ01000028.1 GCF_001591685.1 Ligilactobacillus murinus DSM 20452 = NBRC 14221
CAAGTACTTAAAAATAGATTTTTCGTAACTAAGATCATTAATTTTATTCAGCCTCATAAACATCACTTGTGTCAGTACCATCTTCTGTCGTTTCGGGTGTAGTAAAATGTTGTTGCTGGGGTTGTGTTTGCTGGATCGTAGTGTTGATCGTTTCGGTTATCCGTCCAACAGGGTCAACGATGATCCAGAAAAACCACAATATTAAACAAGTGATAATGATATGAAAGAGACCAAAGATCAAATACCAGATAAAGGCTGAACATAAAATCCCATTAGTCGTAGCTTTGGATCTCAAATAACGGTCTCTATAAGGGTCGATATCTCTTTTCATAATGATCATCCTTTCTATGGTGCTAGCCTATGTGTTCGTAATTTTATCTGCATTCTTCCACATTGTGATATAAAAAACCTCCGCAAGGGGAGTGCGGAGGAAAAAAGGAGTATGTTTACCTAGTAGCAAGGGGGGCTGACTAGGTAATGTTTCAGCTATAGGACTACACCTGTGTGATGTTTTACTTTAGCCTATGGTTACAGTATAGGCGCTTAAGATAAAGAAAAAGTAATCGTTTTCTTAAGGTTTAAATACAAAATACTTAAAAATATATAAATAATAAATTTTTATACTAAATTTGTTGAAATAAATATCTGCTAAGTATTTTATTTGATGCTAGACCAACTTTACCAGTCAGTTTTAAAAGCTGTAACGTATGCTACCATTAGCTCATGACGTTCTTTTGCGATCGCTTTAGCTTCAGCAGTGTTTAGCATATCCTTGATCTTGAACAGTTTTTCGTAAAAGTGATTGATGACCGTTTCATTTGAAAGGTCACGGTAGGCTGCTTTATCGAGCTTTTTTCGAGGTGGCATAGCGGGATCGTAGAGCTTTTCTTTGTGACAAGCACCATAATAAATGGCGCGGGCGATCCCAATCGCACCGATCGCATCTAACCAATCGGCATCTTGGACGATCTGACCTTCGAGGCTAAGCTCTTGTTTGCCAGCTAAAGAATGAGAAAATGACATCTTACTGATGATCTCCATGATGTGATCTTGCTCACTTTGACTCACTTCTAAAGCCTGCATTTGAGCAATAACGCTGGCTTTAGCTTGGTCGATATCGGTAAATAATTTCTCATCGACGACATCATGCAATAAGGCTGCTGCTTGGACGACAAAGCTGTTGCCACCGAGTTTTTCATTTAGGGTACGCGCCATTTTGACGACCCGCTCAATGTGCGCCATGTCGTGACCGGTGTGATCGTGAGACAGTTTTTCATAAGTGTAGGCATGAAGCTGTGCCAATTGTTGTGTTTGATTCATTTGAACGACCTCGTTTATTTTTTAGTGAAACTATGCTTGATAAATTCGAATAAGAAATCTAGGCTATATGGAGTGAAGAAGGCATCAGAACTAAGGGTCGCCCCCTCAAAGTTGAATAATGAAACTTCACTTCCGCGAGACTGGATAGTTGATAAGAGCTCGGTTGCTTGTTTATCAGTCAGTGTATTGTCTGCGGTACCGTTTAAGATCAAAAGTGGGGGTAACTTTTGGGTGTTTTGTAAGAGCAACTCACTGAGAAATGGCCCGGAAAAAGGATGTGGTGTCAGCGATGTTTCTAACAGCAAGCATCCCTTATAGCGTAAAGGTGAGCGCCTGACATCTTCATCATTTGCCCGTTGTTGTCCTTGATCTAGAATGCTCAAACTACTCAAATATCCCCCTAGACCTTCGCCAAATAGTAAATAGCGGTAAGGGTCAAGCTCGTATTTGAAGGCGTGATCGAGTAAAAAGCGGGTGGCTGAGTGGATGTCTTTGACCATGGCAGTAACATCAGTATTGGTACGGTATGAAATTAGAGCTACGGCATAGCCACGTTTGGCGATCTCTAGCATTTGCGCAAAACGTTCATCGATCTTGACCATATTGTGTTCATCAACATCAGGAACATAAATGAGTAAGGGAAAATGAGCTTTAACGTTTGGCAAGACAGGGGGAGTGATGAGATTTAGCGTTAAGGGATGTCCGTCTTTAAAGGCATAGACGAGATTGGTCTGGATCTTAGGATAGCGTGGGACAAGTGGTTCATTGAAATTGATGATACTATTTTGTTCCATATTAAAATCCTCCAAATTTAAGCTTGATTTGCGGGGGCGAGACTTGTATTTCCGCATTAAATAAATTACTATTATAATAGCACGTGAAACATATAAATTAAACAATGTTTCACAATTAGATCAGATGAGGGGAACAAATGACACCAGAAGAATTTAGAGCGGCATTGGCGAAGCAGGGAGTAAAACTTTCTGATGAGCAAATGCAACAATTTCAAACCTACTACGAATTTTTAGTTGCCACAAATGAACACGTCAACTTGACTGCGATCACCAAACAAGACGAGGTCTATTTAAAGCACTTCTATGATTCACTTTTACCGGCGCTTGAAGTCAAAGATCTTCAAACACGTCCTTTTAGCATCTGTGATGTTGGTGCGGGGGCTGGGTTCCCATCGATCCCACTTAAGATCGCATTCCCAAATTTAAAGGTCACGATCGTTGATTCTTTGAATAAACGGATCAAATTTTTAGAGGAATTATCCCAAAAATTAAACTTAACAGATACGTATTTTTATCATGCTCGGGCAGAAGAATTCGCTGGTAAAAAGAGTGGTTTTCGTGAAAGTTTTGATGTCGTTACGGCGCGGGCTGTTGCACGTTTGTCGGTCCTAAGCGAGTTTTGTTTACCATTAGTCAAGTTGAATGGGCGTTTTATCGCATTAAAGGCGCAAAAAGCAAGTGAAGAATTAGCCGATGCCAAGTATGCAGTGGCCACACTTGGTGGTAAAATTGAAGAAGATATCCAGACCGCTTTGCCTAAGAGTGATGAGACACGGCATATCATTGTGATCTCAAAGAAAAAGCCAACGCCAAATAAATATCCGCGCAAGCCAGGCACACCAGCTAAGCAGCCTTTGCAGGCGCCCCAAGGGAGGAAATAAAAATGGCATTTTCATTTTTTAAGAAGAACAAAGAAGAAGAACCAAACGACAAAAATCGGGTCCAAGAGATCGAATTGAGCAAGATCGTGCCTAATCAAAACCAACCACGGACGATCTTTAGTGAAGAAAGTATCGCTGAATTGGCAGATACGATCTATGATCATGGTTTGTTGCAACCGATCGTTTTGCGTAAGTTAGGTGATGAACAATATGAGATCATTGCTGGTGAAAGACGTTTCCGGGCAGTAACTAAGCTTGGTTATGAAAAAGTTCCAGCGATCGTACGTGAGATGAGTGACGCTGAATCAGCTTCCTTAGCGATCATCGAAAACTTACAACGTGAAGGGTTGACAGCAGTTGAAGAAGCTAAAGCCTATGCTCATTTGATGCAGTTAAATGAATTGACGCAAAAACATTTAGCTAAAGAAATGGGTAAGAGTCAAGGGTTTGTAGCAAACAAATTACGCTTGTTGAAGTTACCGACACAAGTTCAAGATGCGATCTTAGACCGTTCGATCACTGAACGGCATGGTCGGAGTTTGTTGACGGTCGAAGATGAAGCTACTCAATTAGAATTATTAGCTCAGATCAAGGAAAATGATTGGTCGGTCAAAGAAACAGAAGCAGCGATCGCAGCCTTGGATCAGCCAAAACCGGCCAAGAAGAAAAAAGCTAAGACGACCACAAAGAATGTGGCACCTAACCAAAAAGTTGCTGTCAACACTGTGAAAAAAGCGGTCCAAATGGTTGAAAAATCAGGCGTTAAAGTTAATGTGACCGAAGAAGATACAAAAGAGTTCCATCGCATCATTATTGATATTCCAGTCGCTAAAGGCTAGGGGGGATAATTTTGGGAAGAGTTATTGCATTAGCAAATCAAAAAGGTGGCGTTGGTAAAACGACCACCAGTGTTAATTTGGCTGCCAGTCTTGCCGACCTCGGGCAAAAAGTGTTATTGATCGACATGGATGCCCAAGGAAATGCAACGAGTGGGATCGGGATCGACAAGGGACAGATCAAACAAGAGATTTATGATGTATTAGTCAATGAAGTCGAGTTAGAAGATGTGATCTTACATACCAAACGCGATAAGTTAGATGTTGTTCCAGCAACGATCCGGTTATCTGGAGCTGAGATCGAGTTGGCCTCACAGTTTGCGCGTGAGAAACGTTTAGCTGATGCATTGGTCTTGATCAGGGATGAATATGATTTTATCTTGTTGGATTGTCCGCCTTCACTGGGATTATTGACGATCAATGCCTTTACGACATGTGATTCGATCTTGATCCCCGTGCAAAGTGAGTACTATGCTTTAGAAGGCTTGAACCAATTAGTCAATACGATCAAATTAGTGCAAAAACACTTCAATCCTACTCTAAAGATCGAGGGTGTTTTGATGACAATGCTTGATTCTAGAACTAATCTAGGCAATCAAGTCGTTGCCGAAGTGAAAAATTTCTTTGGCGACACAGTTTATCAAACGGTGATCCCTCGGAATATCAAATTATCAGAAGCTCCAAGTTACGGAATGGCGATCGTTGATTACGATCCAAGATCTAAGGGAGCTTTAGCTTATGAAGCTTTGGCAAAGGAGGTTTTGGCGACGGATGCCAAATAAGAAAAACAAAGCCTTAGGGCGCGGGCTAGAAGCTTTATTTTCGACTTTTGAAGAGGATGCTCAAGCCGAAGAAACTGTGGTCGAACTAAAGATCGATGAGATCCGATCAAATCCTTATCAACCACGAAAGATTTTTGACGAAGCTGGGTTAGCAGAACTAGCGGAGTCGATCAAACAACAGGGTGTCTTTCAACCGGTCATCGTACGTTCCTCAAGTGTGATGGGTTACGAATTGATCGCAGGCGAAAGAAGATATCGAGCTTCCAAGCTAGCTGGCAAAAAAACGATCCCGGCGATCGTGCGGCAACTAGATGAAGAAGAGATGATGGAGATCGCGGTGCTAGAAAATCTTCAGCGCGAAGATCTCACACCTTTAGAGGAAGCTCAAGCATACAACACGCTGATGGAAACCTTGCATTTGACCCAAGCGCAAGTTTCAGAACGCTTAGGAAAGTCACGTCCTTATATCGCTAACTATCTACGGTTGTTGAGCTTACCAAAAGAAGTCAAGGAAATGTTACAAGCAGGTCAATTGTCGATGGGCCAAGCGCGGACCTTGTTATCATTAAAAGACAAGAAAAATTTGGTCCAGTTAGCTAAAAAGACGGTCAAAGAAAATCTGACTGTTCGTCAATTGGAACAATTAGTCAGTGAACTAAATGGTGAGAAAAACCATAAGAAAGCTGCTAAAAGAAAAGTTGCTTTAGATCCACATCTGAAAAAGAGCGAAAATCTATTAAAGGAACGCTTCGGGACAAATGTTGCGATCAAAAGCACGGCACGCTCGAAAAAGGGCAAGATCGAAATTTCGTATTTATCGATGGATGATTTGAACCGCATTTTGGATATTTTAGATATTCATTTAGATTAAGTGAGGGATGCTTATGTATGAATTGCATGATATCGTTGAAATGAAAAAGGCTCACCCCTGTGGCGTTAATCGCTGGGAGATCATTCGCATGGGGATGGACATCAAGATCCAATGCACCGGCTGCAAACGTTTGATCATGATGCCACGTAAAGAGTTCGATAAGAAGATGAAGAAAGTTTTAGAAAAAGCCGGGGAATAATTTTTTAAGAAAGAGTGGAAAACAAATGGCATTAACAGCAGGTATCGTCGGATTGCCAAACGTCGGCAAGTCAACACTATTTAACGCGATCACAAAGGCAGGCGCTGAAATGGCGAACTATCCTTTTGCAACGATCGACCCTAATGTTGGGATGGTGGAAGTTCCAGATCCACGTTTAGCACGGATCGATGAGATCATCCCCGCTAAAAAGATCGTACACACGACCTTTGAATTTACTGATATTGCCGGGATCGTTAAAGGTGCTAGCAAGGGTGAAGGTCTAGGGAACAAGTTCTTGGAAAATATTCGCCAAGTAGATGCGATCGTGCATGTTGTGCGGGCTTTTGACGATGAAAATATCACCCACGTGGCTAATAAAGTTGATCCTTTGGAAGATATCCAAACGATCAATTTAGAATTAGTCCTAGCCGATCTTGATTCGGTCAACAAACGCTATGCCCGCGTAGAAAAAGTAGCCCGGACTAAGGATAAAGATGCAGTGGCTGAATTTGAAGTTTTAAAGAAGATCAAGCCAGCTTTAGAAGCAGAAAAACCAGTGCGTTCACTTGAATTTAACGAAGATGAACAAAAGATCGTCAAAGGCTTATTCTTGTTGACCTCTAAGCCTGTCCTTTACGTGGCAAATATTGCCGAGGAAGATATGGCAGATCCAGAAAGTTCCAAATATTACCAACAGATCAAAGAATTTGCAGAAAACGAAGGTTCGCAAGCTTTGGCTGTTTGTGCCCGAACTGAAGAAGAGATCGCTGAAATGGATGACGATGAAAAGCAAGAATTCTTGGAAATGGAAGGCGTTGAAGAATCTGGACTTGATCGTTTGATCCGCGCATCTTATAAATTACTGGGCTTGGCAACGTTCTTTACTGCTGGTGGTAAGGAAACTAGAGCTTGGACTTTTAAACAAGGGATGAAAGCTCCACAAGTTGCTGGTGTGATCCACTCTGACTTTGAACGAGGCTTTATCCGCGCTGAAACGGTCTCATTTGCTGACTTAGATAAGTATGGGAGCATGCAAGCTGTCAAAGAAGCAGGTCGCTTGCGCCTTGAAGGTAAAGCATATGAAGTCCAAGATGGTGACATCATCGAATTTAGATTCAACGTTTAAGCGATAGGGGGAAAAGTTCATGGCAGAAAGTAAACGCAATGAAAAGGCAGCACAACAGCAACAAGCACGTGCTAAAGAAGTCGAAGTGACGATGCGTGATGGTAAGTTTTCGGGTCTAACTAAGCGTAATGAAGATTATCTTTTCCACTTAGACAAGGCTTTGACCGAAAAAAATTATGATCCGGAACAAAAAGAACAAGTTTTAACTGAAATGTATCAAGAGTTAAAGGAGAAGCAAAAGCAAGGGGTCGTGGCAACTAAGCTTTACGGTACGGTCACTGAAAAAGCTGAGTTGATCGTCAATGGACCTAAAAAGTCAGAAACTCCGACTGAATTACCTAAGTTTTGGATCTTAGCTTTGGATAACGGTTTGATCATGTTTATCATGTTCTGTATCATGTATACCTTATTAGGTGTCTTTTCACCAAAGCAAGCTGATGTCAGTGGTGGCTGGATCACCTTGTTAGCAACTTCAACGATCGCTGGGGTCGGCTTAGCGTTCTTTTATCGCAGTATGCTCTCAGCCCGCAAAGAAAAGGGCAAAAAGCGTTGGATCAAGACCTTACTGATCACATTAGAATTGATCTTGATCTGGGTCGTTGCCTTTGGTGTGATCGCCTTTATCCCAGTTTCGATCAACCGGACGATGGAACCGATCGTTTATGCGATCTTAGCTGGGGCAGGTTACCTAGTAAGACGCTATCTAAAGAAGAAATATAATTTCAGAAGTGTAATGTTTTAGTTCGAGTACGGTCAGCACCGTATAAATAACAAGGGCACCACTATGATACGTTTTTTGTATCATAGTGGTGCCCTTTTATTTATTAGACATTGTATTGCAGGCGTATTGTAATATTTTTGATAGGAGGAGGGAGCGGAACCAATTAAGACGATCGAAGTAGGGAAAATAGAATCTTATGGTATTTTAGGTTCAGGTGGGAGTGCAGTTTCTGTAAGAATAAATGAAAAAGAGTACAATACATTGAGTTTACAATTGGATTCTGATAATAAGCCAACAGGTGGTTTTGGAAGAAATAAACAAAATGAGTTTCATTTGAAAGAGAATAAAAGCCGAGATCTTAGAGGTCTTGCATTATGCTGGGGCTGATAAGGAAAGCTTATATACCAAGCCAGTTGAGAAATTAAACGAGCAATTAAAGCCACTAAAGCAACTAAAAGAAGAGCTAGCTGATTTCGATAGGGCATTTGACAAGCATATCAAGCAACGGATCGCTGACGATCAAGAATTAGCAGGTGAATTTGGACTATGATGATGAAATCTGTTTGCTTTTGTCCGTTTATGTTATAGTTGAGTTATCATAAAATTAGGGGCTAAGGCGATGTTAAAAAAAGAACGTTTATTAAAAATTTTAGAAATCGTGGATCAAAAAGAGATCGTTACGGTAAATGAGTTGATCACTACGCTAGGTGTTTCAGATATGACGATCCGGCGTGATCTAGATGAACTTGATAAGAGCGGGAAGTTGATCCGACTACATGGAGGTGCTCAAAAACTTGCTAATATCGAGGAAGTCGAGCTTTCGCGCAATCAGAAAAAAGAGCTCCATTTGGTCGAAAAACAAGAAGTTGCTAAACTAGCTGCGCAAAAGATCAAACCCAAAGATACGATCTATATCGGAGCTGGCACGACGCTTGAATTGATCGTAAATTATGTTGAAAAACCAGAAACTTTGCGGGTCGTGACTAATAGTTTGCCGGTCTTTGAAGCTTGGCAAAAGACTGACGCTGAATTGATCTTAGTTGGAGGCAATTATCGACGTCATTCGGGTGAATTTATCGGTGGCTTAACGATCAAATTACTCGAAGATCTTAAGTTTACTAAGGCGTTTGTGGGTGTCAATGGGGTCAATAATGATAATATGATGGCGGCTAACACCGAGGAAGGTCAAGCTGAAGCGCTTGGTTTGAATAATGCACAAGAAAGATATGTCGTGATGGATAAATACAAGTTTAACCGTAATGATTTTTATAACTTTTATAGTCTCTATAATGTCGATGCCCTTTTGACTAATAGTTCAGTAGCACCAGATACTTTAGAGCATTACCAGACATACACGAAGATCGAAAGCTAAGATATGATAATGATCAAGAGGCTGTGACATAAGTCTCTTTTACGCTGAAAAGAAAGCGCTTAGATTTTAAATTTGATTGAACAAAAAGATTATACTATTATAAAGTTAGGTAAACTTTTAAAGGGGTGAGCTTATGGAAAAAATTATGATCATCAACTCAGGGAGCTCGAGTTTAAAGTTTAAATTATTTAACAATGAAACACATGAAACCTTGGCAAGCGGGATCATCGAACGGATCGGGATCCACGGTTCAAAGATCAAGGTGAAATATGGTACTGGGCAGAAGTATGAACTAGACCATGAGATCACCAATCATTTACAAGGGATCGAACTTTTACTAAATATCTTAAAGGAATTAAACTTGATCGCGGATCTAAGCGAGATCAAAGGTATCGGACACAGAGTCGTGGCTGGAGGGGAGTATTTCAGTCAGCCAGTGATCGTAGATAATGATGTTATCGCTAAGATCAAAGAATTAGCACAATTAGCACCATTGCACAATCCAGCCAACTTAAATGGGATCAAAGCATTTCGGAAATATTTACCCAATGCTTTATCTGTAGCTGTTTTTGATACGGCATTTCATCAAACATTACCACAAGAAAATTATATGTATAGTACACCATACGAATGGTATGAAAAATACGGTGTTCGGCGGTATGGTGCTCATGGGATCAGTCATGAATACGTGGCGCGCAAGGCGGCTGAATTGATGAGGCGTCCTTTT
Source organism: Ligilactobacillus murinus DSM 20452 = NBRC 14221 (assembly GCF_001591685.1). Taxonomy (GTDB): domain Bacteria; phylum Bacillota; class Bacilli; order Lactobacillales; family Lactobacillaceae; genus Ligilactobacillus; species Ligilactobacillus murinus. The sequence goes on from NZ_BCVJ01000028.1 coordinate 9,630, forward strand.
GAAGAACTCAAATTGATCACCTGTCATTTAGGGGCTGGAGCATCGATCACGGCGATCAAGGATGGTAAGTCATTTGATACTTCAATGGGTTTCACCCCACTGAGCGGTATCCAAATGGCAACACGCGCAGGCGATGTCGATATATCTTTAGCTAACTATATTATGAAGAAACTAGACGTTCAATCGATGTCTGATATGGTGTATCTATTGAATGAAAAGTCAGGCTTTTTAGGCGTCTCCGGTGTTTCAGCTGATATGCGTGATGTCGAAGATGCCGCTGCAACTGGCAATGAGCGCGCAAAGTTAGCGATCAAGCTGTTTTACAATAGTATCTTGCGTTATATTGGACAATATATCGCTGAGATGGGTGGTGTTGATGGGATTGTCTTTACCGGTGGGATCGGTGAAAATTCACCCGAGACGAGTGAAGCGATCATGAAACGCCTAGCTTATATGGGCGTGACGATCAATGAGACTGAGAATAAAAAACGCGGCGCCCAAACGATCATTTCGGGACCTGATTCGACGGTGACTGTGATGCGGATCCCAACAGATGAAGAATATATGATCGCACAGCATGTATGGCGTTTACTTGAGAATTAAGTTAAAGTGAGGCAAATGTCTCACTTTTTTTAGGTGTTTTTACATGACAATTTATTAATAAAATGCTAAAATCGGTAACCGATATTAAAAAAATTTAAGGTGGTTTTTCGTTATGCAAACAAAACAGCGAAATTTCGACTGGTTTAGTTTGGTCGTTGGGATCGTTTTTGTGATCGCTGGGATCGCAGCTTATATGAATCCTGATGATACTTTGAAATTTATTTCGATCTGTATCGGGATCGGGGCTTTAGTCAAAGGATTTTACGAATTATGGTTTAGACGTGGGATCGGCAACTTGTTTGGTGAAAGCTCAGGTTGGTTGCTCTTTATGGGGATCGTTGATATCATTTTAGGTCTCTTATTTATCTTTAGAGCAGCTTCTGGTGTAGTGGTGATCGCCTACATCTTTGCCTTTTGGTTCATCTTTGATTCGATCGCTGAAATTGCGACAGCTAGCTATTTCAAGCAATTGAACCGGGGCTATTATATTTTGAACTTGATCTTAAATATCTTGGCTTTGTTCATCGGTTTTGTACTATTGTTCAACCCATTGATCGCAGCTACGACTTTGGTCTTGATCATCGCCTTTTACTTGATCTTGATCGGTGTCATTAAGATCATCCAAGCATTTTGATTTTATAGAGCAAAGCGGACTAAGTGTAAACTGGGTCCGCTTTTTTGATGAGGTAATAAAATGAGAAACGCTGAAAAACTCCCCCAACAGATCGAAGTTCGTGGGGGCAAAGTTCATAATTTAAAAAATATTGATATCGACATCCCGTTGCACCGGTTTGTGGCGATCTCAGGTCTTTCTGGTTCGGGCAAAAGTTCGCTTGCGATGGGGATCTTATATGAAGAAGGTTCTAGAAGGTATTTAGAAGCTCTTTCGACTTATACTAGAAGACGACTCAAGACTGGAAATAAAGCTAAAGTCGAAAGCGTCAAGCATATCCCATCGGCCTTAGCTTTGCGGCAACGGCCCGCGATCCCGTCTGAACGGGCGACAGTTGGGACGATGAGCGAATTACTGAATGTGATCCGGCTGGTCTTTTCACGTTTAGGGCGCCCCGTTTGTCCCAATGGGCATCAACTATCTCCAAGTCTTAAAATTGCTCAAGCGATGAGTAAAACTGGTGATCAGATGGGACTGATCGCTTGTCCGATTTGTGGGGTGGATTTTTACGCTTACAGTGCAGAAGATCTCGCCTTTAACTCAAGTGGCGCATGTGAGAAATGTCATGGGACAGGAAAAGTGCGCCAATTAGATGAGAACAAATTGATCGCCGATGAAAACTTGTCTTTAAATGAAGGGGCGATCGCTTCGTGGCGTTTGCCAGGGCGCAATTTTATGCCAAGTGTTGCTGAACAAGCAGGTGTCAGAGTCGATGTTCCCTTTAAAGAATTGACTGCTAAAGAAAAAGACTTTGTTTTAAATGGTCCCCAAAAGAAGTTCAAGATGGATTTTCGCACAAGTACGGGACGCGTTTTCCATGACTTTAATGTCTTGTATGAAAATGCCCACCAAGCTGTTTTAGAGTCGGCTAAGACAAGTAAGAGCGAGCGTTCCCAAAAGAAGATCAGCGAATTTTTCCATTATTCGACTTGTCCTGTCTGCCATGGGACACGCTTACGTCCAGAACTATTACAACAGACAGCTGGCGAGTTAAATATTGCCGAAGTCACTGAACTTAGCTTGCATGAGCTACCAACATGGAAAAAACAAGTGTTAGCAACACTACCGTCTGAGATGACTAAGATGGCACAAGCGATCTTTACCGAATTTGATGATGATCTACGTCCTTTATTGGAATTAGGCTTAGATTATTTGACTTTAGCACGTAACGGTAATAGCCTTTCAACTGGAGAGTTGCAACGGATCCAGTTAGCGCGGACTTTGCGCACTGAAACGACGGGTGTCTTGTATGTTTTAGATGAACCATCGATCGGGTTGCATCCAGATAATATCCAAGGGCTATTAAATGTCTTTAAACAGTTAGTCGCACAAGGAAACTCGCTTGTTGTGGTCGATCATAACGTTGATATCATCAAAGCTGCCGATCATATCATCGAGATCGGTCCTGGCTCAGGCAAACAAGGTGGACATATCTTAGCAACTGGAACACCAAAAGAACTAGCAGCCAATAAAGATTCATTGATCGGACCATATTTGAGTGGAAAAGCAAAGCTTAACGCCCGCAAAGTTTGCCCGCTGACAACTAAGAAAATGACTTTAGCTATCAGTGATCACTATAATCTCCACGATGTAAAAGTTGAATTGCCACTAAAGCGACTCACGGCGGTCACTGGTTTTTCTGGTGCTGGTAAGACCAGTTTGATCTTAGATTCCTTAGTACCAGCGATTAAGGCCAAAGCTAAAGGAGAAGTTTTACCGGCGCAAGTAAGCGAACTTGAGTCACCGATAAAAGATGTAGTCAGTGTTGATGCGAGCCCGGTCGGTAAAAGTACGCGTTCAACAACGGCAACATATACGAGCATCATGGATAATTTGCGTAAGTTATTTGCCACTGTACCACTAGCTAAAGAATGCCACTACACACCAAGCTATTTTTCCTATAACAATAAGCAAGGTGCTTGCCCAGAATGTGGTGGGACTGGAATGGTGACTTTAGATATCCAGTATTTGCCGGATATGGAACAGACATGTCCAGTATGTATGGGCAAACGGTATCGCCCTGAGATCAGCGATGTCAAATGGCGCGGCTATTCGATCGTTGATATTTTAGCACTCGATGTCGCACAAGCACTGACTGTTTTTAAAGATGAACCAAAAATCTTGCGGGAATTAGAACTTTTACGTGAAGTAGGGCTAGATTACTTACATCTAGGTGAGAGCACTCCGAGCCTTTCTGGGGGTGAAGCCCAACGCTTGAAACTAGTGAAACACTTAGATCACAAGCAAAAGACGACTTTATTTGTCTTTGATGAACCAACGATCGGACTTCATCCACTTGATGTCAAAGTATTGCTAAAAGTTATGCAAAAACTCTTAGATCAAGGGGCGACGATCATTACGATCACGCACGATCAAAACTTGATCGTTAATGCCGATAACATCTTAGATCTAGGACCACGAGGTGGAAAAAACGGAGGTAAAGTCATTTTTTCAGGCCCGCTTTCTGAATTATTGCACCATCCAACAAGTTTGACAGCTAAGGCTTTAGTCGACTATTTAGCGCATTTTGAATAATTTTTTGGTATCGCTTGAGATGAGCGATACCTTTTTTGTAAATGCTTGACCTTGATATTTAGTCCTGTATCGTATGCAGCTCCGACGCTCTATGTTTTTTCTGATAAGTTACCACTGTTTGTCAAATGTTTGATCATGATCGATCCGCTTACCTACCAACTAAAAGCGATCAGGACGGTGGCATTTGGCTTTTTTGAGCCACTACCTATTTTGGTGGATCTCTTGCTTACACTTGGGATGATGTATCTAGCACAACGAATTTTACGAAAGGTATCTTTACAATTATCAGTAAGATAAAAAAAGATCTCTGAATGAAATTTTCGGAGATCTTTTTTGCTTAATATTTAGCGTCATCTTGGTATCGATTGAAGTAGGCGAGTTTGATCTGCCCGTTATCATCAACATCAAAGCGAGTAACTGAACCATTCTTGGGACTGACGGTGATGTCGATCTCAGGAGCAAAATGTGAAGTCAGGCTACGGATCAAAGTTGAATGCGCGACAAGCAAGATCTTATCGCCATCGTTTGCGATCTGATCGAGATATGCAAATCCACGGTCTAAGCGTTGCCAGTATTCGGCATTGTTTTCTGCATCATGGAAAGGATCGGCTTCCTTGGTAAAATCACGCGCTTTTTCGATCGAGTATTTGGTGATGATATCGTTAAAAGTCCGACACCCGTGATCAGCTCCGATCATCAGCCAAGCTTGACTGGTATCACTGCCTTCAAAGTAACCAAAATTTTGCTCGCGAAAATCAGGCAAAGCTTTAGGGGTCAGCTCTTCAGCACTAGCAACATTTTCTTCTAGGATATAGCTACATGTCCGCGCGGCGCGATTCGTGTCGCTGTGAAAAGCATGCGCAAAGTTTAAGTGCGCTAGTCTTTTACCAGCTTGATGCCCATCTTCGATCCCTTTTGGAGTCAAAGGCGAATCACACCAGCCTTGGATCTTGTTGTAACGGTTGAGATAGGTCTGTCCATGGCGGACAAAGTAGAGCGAGTATGCCATAAAAATTTCCTCCCGTGACAAATGTATTCGTTCCAATTATACCATGAAAGCGGTTTTTGTTTTTGGATAAAAAAACACCTCCCCAAATTTTGTAGGAAGTGTTGTAAGAACTATCTAAATATTATTTGTGGATATTAAATGATCATTCATAATCATTTAGTTTACTGATCTTTTTGCGGATATCATTAACAACGTCTTTGTTAGCCGAGAACAATAAATGGTCACCGACTTGGATCTGGGTGTTACCATTGACCGGGATCGCTTTACGGTGCCTAAAGATCCGGCTGACCGTGATCTCTTTGATAAATGGTAATTTGCGTAATTCAAGCCCAGCAAATTTGGAGTTACGGACGACGACTTCATATAAGCGTGAATCGCCGGTGATCAGATCAAGCGTTGATGGGGACTCGATGATCGCCCGCATCATGCCGATAGTTGTATCAAAGGTCGTAAAGAATTCGACCCCTGCGTCAGATAGGCGTTTATCCATTTCTGCCATGCTAGTTGGGTCACTATTTTGGATGCGAGTCAAGACACGGTCAACACCGTATTCTTTAGCAGCTAAAGCCAAAGAATAGTTGATATCAACATCAGAGTGCCCTAAGACTAAGATGTCGGTATCAAAGATCTGTTCTTTGATGAGATCTTTTGGCTCAAGACTTTCAACTAAGTGCACATTGGAACGGTAATCGTAAGTTTGGTAATTTTTCTTCCAGTTAGTATACATCTGGATATCATACCAGTCTTCATTTAACTGTTCAGCGGTGTTGATCGTGACCAAGTTGACCCCGATGATCGTAACTTTGGTCTTTTTGAGATCCTCTGGTTCAGGTTTGTGCAGTTTATTAAAGACTAGTGGTCCTAAGATACAACTGACCACAGCGGCTAAGATGAAGGCCCCAGATTGTTCACTTGAGATGACTTTTAGATTCTGAGCAACAGTCAATGTCGCTAAGACTAGTGTGATCGTTGTTTGGGAAAGCATCGCCCCGGCTAAAGCATTGATCCGTTTGAAGCGTTGACGCAATCCCAAGTAAGCTGGTGCTTTTGCCAAGACATAAGCGGCAAAAAATAACGGGATCAAGATCAAAGTCTTAGGTGAAGCAAGGAGTTCAGGAATATTGATCTTAGCTCCTGTTAAAATGAAAAAGAACGGGATAAAAACACCATAGCCGATCGCATCGAGTTTTTCTTGGGTACTATGTGCTGGTTGAAGCAATTTGATCACGATCCCGGCGATAAAGGCTCCTAAGATATCTTCGGCACCAACAGATTCAGCTAAGACAACTAAGGTAGTAATGACTAACAACGCCAAGCGGATATCGATCTGAGTCGTAGATTTGTTGATCTCATCTAGGGATGTGAAAAAACTGCGGAAGCGTTTGAAGAGCAGGGCCCCGACGATGAAAAGTAAAAAGATCAACCACGCACTTTCACCTTTACCTGAGACAAAAGAACTATAGACCGTCAAACAAAGTAAAGGTACGACTTCACCTAAGACAGCGATCAAAAGCAAGGTTTGTCCGAGTGGTTTATTTAGTAATTCATTTTCCTTTAAAACAGCGATCACGACCCCTAAAGCAACGGTCGAAAATAAGATCGCAGCTAAGATAAAGTTGCTAAATAGACCAGAAAATTTAAAGAGCAAGGCTAAGGCTAGTGCCATTAGTAAGCTTCCCCCATAGGCAACAGCAGCGACTTGAACGGGTGAAGTCGAGGGCGCATTGGCGGCTTTTTTGCGTGCCAGTGGGGTAAGTGGTCCATTATTTTTCTTGAAAATAGAAAAGTCGATCTCCATCCCACTCAAGAAAAGTAAGAAGATGACCCCGTAATTTGAAAGAAAGCTTAAGATACCTTCAGTTTGCACGAGGTCAAAGCCACTTTTGCCAAGCACGATCCCAACAAGGACTTCAGCCACAGCAGTCGGTAAAACACTGATCTTAAAGCGCTGTAAGACCATTGGTGTGATAAAAGCAGCAAACGTAACTATCAGTACAGAAACTGACATGAAATTTCCTCCTTAGAAAAGGTTTGTTCTATTATACACAATCATTTCTCCAAGTTCAAAAACACGACAAAGAAAATTAGATATGCTACAATAGAATATCGAAAATTTGTTTGTGCGGAGGGTAAATAATGGCTGAAAGTATTAAGCAACAAGAACAACAACGCATGGATCGGGTGGTCGCTCAGATCAAGAAAGCGCAAAAAAAGGCGCAAAAAAATATCGCTACTGCTAAAAGCGATACGCAAGCGATCCAAGATGATTTCAAGAATAATCTCCGTATCAAGACGGGAACTTATTCGGGGATGATGGAGACCGCTTTGACTGTGCGCCAACAACAACAACAATTGGCCGAACGAGAAAATAACAAAACACAAGCCGCCAAACGTTTAGATGTGCTCGAAAAGATGGAGCAAAAGCCATATTTTGCCCGGGTCGACATTAAAGAACAAGGTGAACAAAAGCAAGAAAAGCTTTATATCGGGTTGGCTTCATTTTCTGATGAAAAAGATCGCTTTTTAGTCTATGACTGGCGGGCACCGATCTCAAGTGTTTACTATGATGGCGGACTAGGAAAAGTTGAGTACACGACACCTGTAGGCAAGCGTGAAGTCGAACTCGAATTAAAACGTCAATTCATGGTCGAAGATGGCAAGATCGTAACGTTATTTGATACGGATGAGACCGTGGGTGATCAGATGTTGTTAGAGGTTTTAGATGAAGGGTCCGATACGAAGATGAAAAGTATCGTGACGACCATTCAAAAAGAACAAAATAAGATCATCCGCGATACTGATTCAGAATTGTTATTTGTTCAAGGGGCAGCTGGTTCAGGTAAGACCTCAGCTGTTTTACAGCGAGTGGCGTATCTATTGTATCGTTATCGGGGCAACCTCAATTCTGGTCAAGTAGTGCTTTTTTCACCAAACCAGTTGTTCAATGACTATATCGACCAAGTTTTACCTGAATTAGGGGAACAAAATATGGTGCAGATGACTTATCATCAATTCACCAATCGGCGTTTACCAAAAGTTCGAGTCGAAACGCTCCAAGAACGTTTTGAAGAAGAAAACCAAGGGATCGACCAAAAGATCAAGGCGGTTAAGGATAGTTTGAAATTTTTCAAAGTTGCGACAGCTTACAGTAACTACCTTGAAAAAAATGGCATGCGTTTCAAAAACATCATGCACAATGGTGAAATTTTCTTCTCTAAAAAAGAGATCAGAGATATCTACTATAGCTTTAATGAAAATTATCATCTAGGAAATCGTTTGAGTGCGACTAAGGAAGCCTTGATCAAGCGACTAAATTCTAAAGTTGCTCAAGCAGCAAAAACTGATGAAGTCCAAAAAGCGGTCCAAGATCTTTCACAACAACAATTAAATGAGCTGTATGGCGATCGGCCACGGAATTTTGAAAATGGCGATAAAGAACTGAATTTCTTAGCACGCCAATATGTCATGCAAGACTATAAAAAGATCCAAGTGGCGATCATGAGAAATCGCTTCTTAAATATCAATGCGCAATATGTGCATTTCTTACGTAGTGTGCCAGAATTGCTAGAGCTAAGTGAGTTTGAGTTAACTAAAACAGCGTGGGGAGCAGGTATCGAAAAGACGATCAGCATGCTTAAGCAACGCCGTTTATCTTTGACCGATGTAACGCCATATCTTTACCTATATGACCGGATCACGGGTAAAAAGGGCGAACGTGATATCAAGCATGTCTTTATCGATGAGATCCAAGACTATACGGCCTTTCAATTAGCGTATCTCAAAGCTGAATTTCCACGGGCTAAATTTACAATGCTCGGTGATCTGAACCAAGCGATCTTTACAAAGGAAAATAGCCATACGCTTTTGAGCGAGCTTGGCACAATGTTTCCAAAAGAAAAGACAAAAGTCGTGCAGTTGACGACTTCATATCGTTCGACCCAACAGATCACGGACTTTACGAAAGAAGTTTTAGTCAATGGTGAAAAGGTGACGGCTTTTGAACGCAATGGGAAGAAACCAACGATCATTGTTGACCAGGACAAAGCTGCTTTGGTGAATGATGTTGTGGATATTTTAGCTAAAAATGATGCTGCTAAACAAACGACGGCGATCATTGGGAAGAGTTTAGCAGAATGTGAAGCGCTCTTTAACTTATTACAAGCCAAGGGTGTCCAAACGACTTTGATCCGGACGGAAAATCAACGGTTAGTTCCTGGAACTTTGATCGTACCTTCTTATTTAGCTAAGGGGCTTGAATTTGATGCGGTCATCATGTGGAATGCCGATCAAAAAAATTATCATGATGAAAGCGAACGGCAACTGGTCTACACGATCTGTTCACGGGCGATGCATCAACTGGATATCTTGGCACTAAAAGAGTTATCCCCATTATTTGAGACTGTGGATAAAAATTTATATCATTTGATCAAACGTTGAGTTAAAAGCGGTGTTTCGGAGTGAAACACCGCTTTTTTTGGCGGAGAGATGATTTCAAGTTTATAGATAAAATTAAAAATTGATGAATATTTAATGATAAAAATATTGTTTTTTAGGAGGATGGGTTATATTATTGACTTATTAAAGTCATATTGGGGGCGAATTTATAGGGAAAACAGGGGATTTTTCTAAAAAGCAACTGCATTTATCACTTGGAAGTTATTTTATTGGGAATTTGAGCAGTGGGATATTTAACTTTACTTTAAGTCTTTATGTCTTAAAAGTGACAGATTCGAGCTTTTCATTTTCATTGTTGTATGGTAATAAAAAGGAACACTGAGATCTTCAGCGTTCCTTTTTATCAACTTAAACTATCTAGTTTATTTTTTAGTAGTGGGGTGAGTTGCTCGACGAGTTGGCGATATGCCATCTCAGAGTAGTGCAGATCATCTGCTTGTAGTAGTTCTTTTGGATCTTTATCTTTGCAGATATCAAACCAATCTAAGGCTGGGATCTTAAATTCATTGGCGACTGTCAAAGTCTCTTTAGCATATTGCTCCATCTTAGAAAGCGGGCGCAGATTGGCTCGTGTTGGTCCTGCGATCCCAGGCGTTACTAAAAGACATTTGTTAGGGCTGATGCAAGTCAGCATATAAGCTAAATTGTTGTGGTAATTAGCTAAGAAGACCTCTTTACTGGAAACGTCATTGGTACCAAAGAAGATCACTACGATATCGGGGACTTCATTTAAGACATCATCGCGCAGCCTTTTGCAGGCATTACGTGTTTGATCGCCGGGTAAACCACGGTTGATGAACTCAACATCAGGAAATTTATCCTCTAAAAGTCGGGTAAAGATAGGGCTAGGATGACCATCAATTACGCCTGCTGTTAAACTATCACCGAATAATACTACTTTAGTCATGTTTCCGCTTCCTTTATTGGTAAATTTATATAAAATCCGTGCTATAATTGTCTATTATAAGATAGAAAACGCTATACAAGGAAATAATACGCATGGAAAATCAAATAAATTACTATAAGATCTCACGTAAAGAGTGGAGTGGTTTTTATAAAGACCATATCACCCCCTTGACTGAGGCTGAACTGCAAAAGATAAAATCGTTAAATGACCGCATTTCGACCGCAGATGTGGCTGATATTTACATGCCGTTGATCCATTTGCTCAAGATGTTTGTGACTACTCATCAAAAGCTCCAAGATGATCAGGCGAATTTTTTAGGGATACGCCCACACAAAGTGCCCTTTATCTTAGGGATCGCGGGTTCGGTGGCAGTAGGTAAAAGTACGACGGCTCGTTTGTTAAAGACATTACTCAGCGAAGTTTATCCCGCTAAAAAAGTTGAATTGATCACAACGGATGGCTTTTTATATCCAAATAAGGTGCTAAAGAAAAAAGGCTTGATGAGTCGCAAGGGCTTTCCTGAAAGCTATGACATGGAGCGGTTGATCAGTTTCATCAATGATGTTAAAAATAATTTGCCCGCCAAGGCACCAGTCTATTCACATGAAGTCTACGATATCATTTCAGGTGAATATGAAGAGATCGCATCGCCTGATATTTTGATCGTTGAAGGGATCAACGTTTTGCAACTGCCAAGTAAGCAAAAGATCTATGTGAGTGATTTCTTTGATTTTTCTATTTATGTCGATGCTAAAGAAGAAGATATCAAACAGTGGTATTTGGAACGCTTCGGGTTGCTGTTAGATACAGCATTTAAAGATCCTAAGAATTATTACTATCCTTATACTTTAGGCGATCGTAAAAAAGCATTTGAGATGGCAGCTAAAGTCTGGGATGAGATCGATCACCCTAATCTGCACGATTATATCTTACCCACTAGAAATCGTGCCGACCTGATCATCGTTAAAGGGAAAAATCATTTGATAAATGAGTTGCTGTTACGCAAATACTAGTACTGGTTCATTCGGATTCTAGCTAAAATTTAATTAAATTCATGGAAAATGTACGTGAAAAACGATTGACCCAGCTTAACTCAATGAGTACAATGTAAGATAATACATGCAAAAATTTTATGATGAGGTGAATATCTTGGCTAATGTTGACATGCAAGCTTTTGACAAGATCATTGTATTGGACTTTGGGAGCCAATATAACCAATTGATCACTCGTCGGATCCGTGAATTCGGGATCTATTCTGAATTATTATCACACAAGATCACGGCTGAAGAGATCAAACAAATGGCACCTAAGGGAATTGTTTTCTCTGGTGGTCCAAACAGTGTCTACGATGAAGGAGCATTTAAAGTCGATCCTGAGATCTTTGATTTAGGGATCCCAGTGCTTGGTATCTGCTATGGGATGCAACTTATGACTCAAGAACTTGGGGGCAAAGTCGAAGCTGCTGATAATAAAGAATACGGTAAAGCAGAGATCACAGTAGCGGATGCTGATGCAGTGATGTTCAAAGATCTACCTAAGGAACAAACAGTATGGATGAGCCACGGTGACTTGGTGACAGAAGTTCCAGCTGGGTTTGAAGTTACAGCAACAAGTGCAAACTGCCCAATTTCAGCAATGGCTAACACAGCCAAGAATTTCTATGCATTACAATTCCACCCTGAAGTACGTAACAGTGAATACGGTAATGATATCTTGCGTCACTTTGCGTTTGATGTTTGTGGTGCGCGTGATAACTGGTCAATGGAAGACTTTATCGACATGCAGATCGCTAAGATCAGAGAACAAGTCGGTGATCGCAAAGTCTTGCTTGGTCTTTCTGGTGGGGTCGATTCTTCTGTTGTTGGGGTCTTGTTACACAAAGCGATCGGTGACCAGTTGACTTCGATCTTTGTTGATCATGGCTTGTTGCGTAAAGGTGAAGCTGAACAAGTTATGGAAAGCTTAGGTGGAAAATTTGGCTTAAATATCATTAAAGTTGATGCTAAAGAACGTTTTATGGATAAATTAGCTGGCGTTTCTGATCCGGAACAAAAGCGTAAGATCATCGGTAATGAATTTATCCGTGTCTTTGATGATGAAGCAACTAAACTCAAGGGTATCGATTTCTTAGCTCAGGGAACTCTTTATACTGACGTGATCGAATCAGGGACTGATACGGCCCAAACGATCAAATCCCACCATAACGTTGGTGGTTTGCCAGAAGATATGCAATTTGAATTGATCGAACCATTGAACACATTATTCAAGGATGAAGTCCGCGAATTAGGTGAAAAATTAGGCATGCCACACGAACTTGTTTGGCGTCAACCATTCCCAGGCCCAGGTCTTGGGATCCGTGTTATCGGTGAGATCACCGAAGAAAAATTACAGATCGTGCGTGATTCTGATCTCATCTTACGTGAAGAGATCGCAAAACACGGGCTTGATAAAGAGATCTGGCAATACTTCACAGTGTTACCAGGGATCCGTTCTGTCGGTGTGATGGGTGATGGTCGGACTTATGACTATACAGTTGGTATCCGTGCCGTGACTTCGATCGATGGGATGACGGCTGACTTTGCGAAGATCCCATGGGATGTTTTACAAGAGATCTCAGTGCGGATCGTAAACGAAGTGGCTCACGTCAACCGCGTCGTCTATGACATCACTTCTAAGCCACCAGCAACGATCGAATGGGAGTAAAAGTTCGCAAAGCTATCTGAGATCTATTATTAAATGATCAGTTGATAGAAAAAATAAATAACTCTGTATTAAAAGTCCTTAGTTATGGATAGAGATCCATGACTAAGGACTTTTGTGTCTTTATTCTGATCTTTGGGTTAGCTTTTGATTTTAAAATTTAATATAAAATAATATATGATTTGTGCAGTCGAACCGACTATAAATCATCAACAAAATGTAGAAACAGAAAGTAAAACAAATGCACAGATGGTAAAGTTACTGAATGTACTAAAACAGGCACCTATGCTTTATCAAGAATTGGGTAGTTATATCCTATCACCGATCCAGATAAAGATACACCAGTACCATATGAAAAGATAGTTCACCAGAGAAAAGCGAGTCAAACAAGAATACCATAAGAAGTTTTGACTTAAACTGATTATATACGACAAATACTGATCGCTTTAGGATCACCTGTTTATCAGAAAAAAGAAGATAAAGAATAGCGTAGCAGTGTTATAAAGAGTTTTATGAAGATAGCTTGAGCTTATTTGGGTGGTACTTTTTTTCTTATGTATCTCAATAATTACATAGTGTTAGGTTTGCCTTTAGAGCCTATTTTCACGATAAATAATAAATTTATAAATATTTAATATTTTATACAAACTACTAATTGTTGTATAAAAGAATTTTTATGGAACGAAACGATAATTATACGGTTCAAAAAGTTGTTTTGTCCTAATAAAAGTTTTATAACAAAGCTGAGCAGGATCGTATAGGGGGAGCATCTATAAAGGTAGGGAAAAATATGTTATCAAAAAACAATACAGATTTTTATTCAGCTAAGTTAGCACCGAAACATCAGAAATTTGCGATCAAAAAGTTTACAGTTGGGGTAGCATCAGTCCTTATTGGGACAACATTTGCTGTCTATACTGCGCCTAATGCTTTGGCGGATCTATCTGATGTTCAAAGTGATCCAGTAACGACTAAAGATCAAACCATGAATGCTCCGACCTCAAAAGAGCAAACACCAGGAAATGAGGCGACGTCTTCAGTAGATAAAGCACCGACAGAGCAATCTCCTGTGGCTGATCGATCTACTGAGACAGAACAAACTTCTCAAACTCCAAGTCAAGATGCTAGTCATGTAACTGATATGGCACAATTAAAAACTGCGCTAAATGACAGAAATGTAGCCGAGATCGTATTAGATAAGGATGTTACTAATGACACGGATAAATATGTAAATGTTGATCAGGCTAAAGTCGCGCGTAAAGTGACTGTTTGGGGTTCTAAAGTAGATGATAAGACAACGACGCTAAACTTAGGCGATCAATCACTATATTTTTACAATAAGACAGAAGATGCTGAACATAAGTGGGATCTGACATTTAAAAATCTAAATGTGACGACCAATGATCCCCATGGATATGGTGTTGTAAGTTTTCAAAATAATGGTAAAAATGCCAATGTTACCTTTGATAATGTCAAAGCAGGGGGCAATGGGGTCTTGGCCTATGCACCTAATGCAACGGTAAATTTGCATGATGTAAGTGTGACTCCAAGCTATGTTGAAAGTTCACCTACTGCCAATTTAACAGCCGATAAAGTTGATCTTAGTGGTAATGTTGACCTGAATGCTGAGGTAAATAATAGTTATACAGCGAAAAATGTTGAAGCAGGTGGTCAAGTTACGGTTAAAAGTGGGGCTAATGTAGTTTTGACGACCACTAACTCCAATAGCAATCGTTTACAAAATTTGACAGCCGGTTCATTGAATGTTGAAAAAGGAGCTAAGCTAACGGTCAGATCAAAGACGACAGCTTCAAATGTCAAAGTCCCTTCATCTGCTTCTTGGAGTGGCCTAGTAGATAATTCAAGTGCAGTCTATGTGACGAAAGGAAATGCTAAAGTTGATGGTGAGTTGAAAGTTGAGCCGTTTACTAAAGATAAAAAGTCGACTAGTGTGGTCGGAGCTGTTGTTTTAGGGGCTTCTGGCAATGAGGAAAATAATCTTGTAGTGGGATCGACAGGTAAATTAGTTGTCGATGCGACACAAGCACCTAATACCCGAGGTGTTTATTTTACACATAATAATCATGATTTTGGCCTACAACCAGGAGGTCAAGCAGTATTTAAGATGGGGCATGGCGTTTCCAATGCTGTCTTTAATCCAGATAATTTGATCTTAAATGAAGGCTCTAAATTAGTTGTTGAAACTTATCAAGATAACAATGGGGTGACTAATGTAGGTTTTGATGATACTGGTGCTGGAGCCCATTCAGGCGTGATCACGTTAAATTTAAATAGTAGCGATCATTCTAACAATTCTTACGTGACAATTGGAAATATTCATGGAAATTTGACCGTCAAACAAGATGCACTTTTAAAAGTTGTACGTAAGGTCGATGAGACTAGTCAGCAAGCTGCCACACCGATATTATCTTTTGGGGGAACTGGAATAAATAATGGAACTAGTATATTAAATGTCGATCATGGTTCGGTAGTGCTAGAAGATGCGCTCCAAAAAGATAGTTTAGCACATTCCAATTTGAAATATTATTCATATTTAGGGATCAATAATAACGAACACTCACCGATATATCCGTTAGGGATGGTATCGATGTGGGGAACCAGTTCGACTGATCGTGTGAATTTAGTGGAACCCAAGCTTTTCAAAATGGTACGTACGGGTGAGCAAAAAGGGATGCTCTTTCGGTTAGAAGCTGAGGACAATAAAATAATGTTAACTACTGACGAAGGAAAAAGTGTACCAGTAAAATACGGAACTTTAGGCAATGTCAAATATAACAATGGTCTAGTTTCGCAGGCTAAAGATTATCAGTGGGATCTGACTTATTTGAAATCAGTCAATTGGTTTGGCGATTTTTCAATGAATTATCTCAATAAAAATCAAACAGGGACACCATTTGGCTTGTCTCCAACAGCAAATGTCAGCTTCAAACAAGAAACGCCTCAAGCTGCTAAAGATGATTTCAATAACTATTTTAACTGGTGGAGTTCTACGAATTTAGAGCTTGGTACTGATCTCAATGGTTTTCATCCATTTTACAGACCTTTAGTAGTTTTACAAAATGAAGTCCAAAGTGAAAAAGTATCATACCCTGAGCATGAAAACCCAGGTGATGTGACTTATAAAGTAGGTGCAACAGATGGCGACTGGGTGAAAGTCGATGCAACAGGGACTTTGACAGTAACACCAAATGCTACAACTAGTGTAGGGATGCATAATGTGCCAGTCGAAGTAAGTTTTGCTAGTGGCCAAAAAGCAGTCGTTTATGCCCCAGTAACAGTGCTAGATAGCAATTCTAAAGCAGTCTTTAATGGTGAAAATGTATTGCTTGGTGAAGGCCGACCTGTATTTACACACAAGACCAGCAATAAAGCATTAGTTCCAGCTCCAATGCAAGCATTAAATAAATTAGTTGTTTATACTAAAGATCTAAAAACAGGGAAATATTTACCAAGTGCAGTTTATCTTCCAGATAAAGCAGGCGAGTTTACTGATGAAGCTACTGGTAAGGCTTTAGTAGGTGTTAAAGTAACTTGGAAACAAGTACCGTCCCCTTTGGTTGCTCAAGATAGCTCTAATACAGGAACTGAATCATTGCCAGCAGTGGTCAATGTAGCAAATGATCTGGTCGATTTTCCAAAAGGAGGTCGTTTCCCTGATCTGGGTGAACTACCGGTAATGATGACAATGTATGGTGCTAGTGCTAAAAATGATGTCCAGGCAACTAGTGGGCTAGAGAAGACGTTACCTAGTGCAAGTGAGGTTGTTCAAACTGAGGAGCTTACACCAGCGCATCATGCTGAAGTTGCCAGTGTTGCTTGGAAAACAAAGCCTGAGTTAACGCGACCTGATCGCCAAGCTAAAGGGGTGGTCAGTGTTGATTTTGTTGATGGAACAGCTTTAAACGTTCCTGTATTAGTGAATGTTTCTCCTAATATGGCCGAATCCAACACACCACAGGGGCAGGAGCTGACTACTCCATTAAATCAAGTACCAGAAGCTAAAAGGGGTGTATCAAATACTTCTGAGCTACCTACAGCCACGAAGTATAGTTGGAAGGCTCCGTTAGATGTGACAACCCCAGGTACGCGTCAAGCTACAGTAGTGGTAACTTATCCAGATGGAAG
>NZ_BCVJ01000029.1 GCF_001591685.1 Ligilactobacillus murinus DSM 20452 = NBRC 14221
GACAAGTGCATCAGTGAGCGCAAGTGAATTGGCATCTGCCTCAGTAAGTGCAAGCGAGTCAACCAGCGCGTCATTGAGCGCAAGCGAATCAGCAAGTGCTTCGGTAAGCGCAAGTGAATCAGCAAGTGCTTCGGTAAGCGCAAGTGAATCAGCAAGTGCAAGCGAATCGACAAGTGCGTCAGTGAGTGCGAGTGAATCGGCACCTACCTCAGTAAGTGCAAGCGAATCAGCAAGCGCGTCAGTGAGTGCGAGCGAATCAGCATCTGCCTCAGTAAGTGCAAGTGAGTCCGCGAGTGCCTCAGTAAGCGCAAGTGAATCAACGAGCACGTCAGTGAGTGCAAGCGAATCGACGACCACATCCGTGAGTGAAGTAGGGTCAAAAAGTGAAGCAGTAGGTCTGGGTACAAGTTTTGATCTTTCAGAATTTCCAATGAGTGAAGCGATCAGTGGGTCACTGAGCACGTCAGTAAGTGCAAGTGAATCAATGTCCGCCTCATTGAGCGCAAGCGAATCAACCAGTGCATCATTAAGTGCGAGTGAATCAGCCTCTGCGTCAGTAAGCGTAAGTGAGTCAACAAGCGCGTCATTGAGTGCAAGCGAATCGACGACCACATCCGTGAGTGAAGTAGATTCAAAAAGTGAAGCAGTAGGTCTGGGTACAAGTTTTGATCTTTCAGAATTTCCAATGAGTGAAGCGATCAGTGGGTCACTGAGCACGTCAGTAAGTGCAAGTGAATCAATGTCCGCCTCATTGAGCGCAAGTGAATCAACCAGCGCGTCAGTGAGCGCAAGTGAATCAGCCTCTACGTCAGTAAGCGTAAGTGAGTCCGCTTCTTCCTCAGCAAGTGCATCAGTAAGTGCAAGTGAGTCAATTAGTTCTTCCCATTCCACCTCAACTAACTCTCAAGGCTCAAACACTTCGAATACTTCAATGAATAGCAGTTCAACTGCAAATAGCTTAGTGATGACAAACAATAGCGGTAACGCCGAAATGAACAATGGTGGCAAACATGATGCTGTAGCTGCTCTAGTAGCTAAGAACAATAAGGCAACTGCAAATAAGGAATTGCCACAAATGGGTGATGGCATGCAACAAGGTGGTCTCTTGTTAGGCCTTGGCTTGATGGCAAGTTCACTACTATTAGCAACGAAGAAAAAGAAAGCTAATAAGTAAGATCATCCGACATAGGTAGTGTAAAACTACCAAAAAGAGACTGTGGCTTAGGTCATAGTCTCTTTTACATATTGATTAAAATTTTTGATAGATTATACACAAGTTTTTTACCAAAACAGGTTATAATGAAAGTGTTGAGAACAAGATATATGTGCATCAGTTAGAAAGAACAATGTGAGACTGGTGATCGAGTAAAATTTTTAGAGAAAGGAGCATCTATATTTCTTTCACAAATGTCAATTTGCTCACATGATATAGCAAGATCGATGAAAAAAGAAAAAAGTCCTTTGCGTAAACGGATACTGTTCAGTTTATTCTTATTGGTCATCTATGGTTTTGGGAAAAATATCCCACTACCGTATACTGATCCGACTGAAACGGTGCAGCAATTGCAACAAAATAGTTTTTGGCAGCTGACAAGTGTAGCGACTGGGGGCAATTTTACAGCGCCAACACTATTTTCTCTTGGGTTAGCTCCTTGGATGGCGGGAATGATCTTTTGGCAATTATTGACAATGACAAAGATCTTTGGTCTGGATCAATTGCCACAAAAACAAGTAGATCTAAGACGAAATCTCTTTATTTTGGTGGTCGCCTTGATCGAAGGGGTCGGGACAGTATTATTGATGAAAGGTCGCTTTATTGATTTTTCTCAAGGACAACTCCTTGAATTGACGCTCCTATTAGTTGCGGGTTCCTTTTTCTTGATCTGGTTAGCTAACATCAATAGTGTTTGGGGCTTAGGTGGTCCAAGTTTGCTGATCTTATATGGAATAGTTGGTTCATTGGGGAGTCAATTTGGAATGATCATCAGAAATATTTTGACGTATCCAGTTTGGTGGGCACTTGGAGCGAGCATGATACTGATAGTGGCTACTTTAGGGGTGATCGCCCTAGCGTTTATCTTTGAATTATCGGAGTATCGCTTAGAGATCAATCGTATCATGTTGAACCAACAACTGCTAAAAACTTCGTATATCCCTTTGAAGTTAAATGCTGGAGGCAGCATGGCGTTTATGTTTGGGTTAACGATGTTGATGTTGCCCCAAGCGCTTTTTCAACTATTAGTCGAATATTTCCCTGGAAATAAGATCTTGTTGTGGATGGTAAGTAATAGCAGTAGTACGGAGTTTTTTGGCGTTACGGTCTACAATATCGTGTTGTTTAGTTTAACGATGTTGTTTGCGTATGCAATGTTAGATATGACGGAAATGGCGGATAATTTGCGTAAAAGTGGTGATTATTTCACTGGGATAGATCCAGGCCGACCGACAGCTAAATATTTGCGTTCAAAGCAGCGAGCAACTGCCTTTATCGGAGCGACTTTCACGGTTACGGTAGCTGGTCTACCACTATATTTAGGGGTTATTTGGCCTAAATATGCAGCTGTCGTTATGCTACCGGGGATGAGTATCATGTTGGTCGGTTTGGCAGTGACAGTAATGTTTCAAGTACGGGCGATCAAGATCTTGCACAATTACGATGAACTATTTTAGTGAAATGAGGTGGAAACCTGATGTATTACTTTATTCCGGCGTGGTTTAAAAATAATGAACGTTCATTTTACAACGTGGCTAAACCATGGTACCGCGATAGTAAAAAAATCGAATTTGATGACTCGATCAATCAGATCAAGATGTTTGAACAAGCTGGAACAGCTGTTAAATTATTGATCATCGGGTACATGCCAAATCTGCGCTCGTTTTTACAGCGCCAAGAATTGGATGAGACCGCATATCTTAGTATCTTTGATGAATTACAGGGGATCAGCTTGCAGGGGACACGGCGGATCATGGTAAATGATCTGAAGTTTCCTACCGATGCTGAGTTTGTCTATACTCCATTTCGGATCATGGTCTATCACAAAGAGCAACTTTACGCCAAAGTCGATATTGGAACTTTAGGAGAGATCTTGACAGTAACACGCCCAACTAAGCAGTATGTTTTTGATGACCGTGGCTTTCTATCAAGTATTCTCTATACGACGGCTGAAGGGACACCTTTGCGACAAGAATATTTAAATCTTGCAGGTGAAGTGCGTTTCATAGAAGATCTACAAAGTGGGAAAGTTCAAATCGCGCCAGCTTTCTTGAAAAATTTCAAGTATTCAGAATATGAAAATATCCAAGCACTGGTGACGGAAAAGTTCAACCAATTCTTGCAACAAGTCACAAATGAGGATGCTTTTGTGTTGGCGGCGGGAGGTCAACGGACTAAATTAGCATTAGAACAGATCAATGGTCCTAAGATAATCATGTCTTATTTCACTGGACGTAATAAAGAATTGGCTCCACTTCAAGCAGAACCGGTCGCTAAAGCATACCTAGCTGTTGCAGATACCCAGGCGACAGCAGATCTGATCGCCCCACTTTATTCGGCTGAAAAGATCAAGGTGGTCACTCCATTTGATACGCGGTTGCGTTTAGGGCACAGTCAACGGCTAGCCAAAGATTGGCTACTCTTTTTAGTGGATGAGATCGCTGCGTCAGCGCTGGATCAAGCTTTAAGTCAGATCTTAGAGTTGATGCGCCAACAGCCTAAATTGGGGCTAGAACTTGGAGTTTTCAGAAGAGATGATGTTAATTTGCATAATTTGCGGGCTCAGATCTTAACGAAAGCGCCAGATTTTAAAGTGACTTTGCCAGATGATGAAAAAGAAGCTGAAAACCAATTGGAAGAAAAAAAATATGCGGGTGAAGTTCATTTATTTTATCTAGACACGGAAAATGAGATCGTTCGAGCTTTGGACCGCGCGCGGGTTTTGATCGATCTAGGAACTCCCCCAGATCTTTATGCTCAGATCGCAGCGATCAGTGCGGGAGTACCGCAGATCGTTTTGCATGCCGAACAACTTGTTGAGCATGAAAAGAACGGGTTAGTCTTACAAGGTAATATAAATAATTTAACGAAAGCGATCAAATATTATACGCAAGAATTAAAATACTGGAATGAGGCGATGATGTATGCTGTGGCGAAGATCTCAGAACTGACCGGTGGGAACTTAGCCAAACGTTGGCAGACATGGTTGGAACAAAGTGAGTAGGTGATGAACAGATGAAGATTCTTCAAATTGGCCAAACAGATCTACGCTCAGAGGTTAAACTAGAGCAAAGCACCAAGTGGGAGTTTTGGGAAGTCGAACAGATCGCAGAATTTTTGGTACCCTATAATTTGCCAAAAAAGCCAGCTCGTTTTAACTTTGCAGCTGTCATTTTCACAAGTACAGTCCCAGCAGAAAGTTTAAAAATGCTCCAGAAATTTCTCCAAGCTTATCGAGTCGTTATTTTAGCTGGCGTACAGCTACCAGAACTAGTTGCGCGCTACAGTGCTTGGCAAGTCACCCAAGAGCAACTACCCCACTTTGTAAAAGATATCGAACGTGATTTTTTCCTCAGTCAATACGGGGATAATGCAGCGATCGAAAGTGTCGAAGTTGCGCGCTCTTTTCAAGGAGATATCAAGTATCGTGGGCGCCACCAGTTGGAATTGACGGGGGATTTTGGAACTGAATTCAAACCGATCGCGACCTTTAAACGTGGATTTTATATTTCGGAAAAAAACAGCATCGAACTATGGCCAGTTTTTGAAAAAAGTGCAGCTATTGAACTTAAATTTGTTGTGCGCTTAGCCTATGTTGGGGATATCGAGATCCAAAAGACATTGGAATTTTCTAAAGCTCAGCTAGCTGAACCGCTGATCTTAGAGGGTCTAGATGGCAATGCTACGGCAACGGTCAGTATATGGGCTAAAGGGCAAGGAACTTTGGTATTAGGTAATATCAACAATCGTTTGACACGGCATCAATATGGTACTTTGATCATGGGGGGGAAACGTTTTACCGATCATAAGCGCCAAGAATTTTTCTATTACTTTGATCCGGGAAACTTAAAGCCTCCACTCACGGTCTATTTCGCTGGGTGGCAACCACGAACTGGTTTTGAAGGATATTTTATGATGAAACGCTTGGGGCATCCGTTCATTTTATTTGCTGATCCGCGCTTAGAAGGTGGAAGTTTTTACCTAGGTTCAGCAGAATATGAGGCCAAGATCAAAGGTGTGATCGAAGAAAGCTTGGCTAAACTTGGTTTTACCAATAAAGAATTGGTCTTGTCAGGAATCTCAATGGGAACGACAGGTGCGATCTATTACGGTTCTAAAATCGGTGCTCGAGCAGTGATCGTGGGTAAACCCTTGATAAATTTAGGGACGATCGCTTTGAACAACACTTTGCACCGAGCAAATGAGTTTGATACGGCGCTTGATCTTTTGTTGCTCCAACAAGGAAAAAATTCAGCAAAAGCAGCTACTGAGTTTGATCAGCGAATGTTACAGGCTTTGAAAAATTCTCAATTAACGGCAGGGCAAGTTTTAGCGGCCTATATGCGCGAAGATGACTATGATGGCACGGCTTTTCACGATCTAGTGGAAAATCTGCAAGCTGATCAAGTAAAAGTCATCGGTCACGGTTATACCGGCCGTCATAATGATGCTTCTAATAAAGTCATAGCATGGTTTTTGAAACAGTATGAATTACTTTTACAAGAATTTGAAAGGAAGGGGCAGGATGAAACAGATCAGCGCTAATATCATCACTTGGGATCCACGTGAAGATAAAACGTATTTGAATGGTTCGCAGATCAAACTTTCAAAAGGAGAAGTCGCGTTTGAAAATGAATTGATGAGTCCAGGAAAAGCGCTAGTTACTTGGTATTCACAACAAAATTATCAAACTAACCGCAATCTAGCGAAGTTGCCTCTTTTGGCTCGGGGGCAGACCTATCAGCTAAAATTGGTGGCAACCGTTGAGCCACGCCAAACGCTTTACCTCAAAGTGAGTTTTTATAGTCGCTTTGGTGAGGTGGTGCAGACGACCTTTATCAAAGACTTGCAGGGTGAATTTGAATATCCTAAAGATGCTTACGAGTACCGCTTAGAATTGATCAATGCAGGAGTAAAGAAAGTAAATTTCAAATATTTGATCTTGGCCCAGGCTAAACTAGATCTGCAGTCAGGCTATTGTGTTCAAACGGGAAGTTCATTGGAATCAAAGCTAGCGATCGTTTTTAACGAACCAGATCTGCGGGCACTGATCACAACAAAACCTAAAACTGATACGGTCATTTTTAGTGCGTATAGACCGCAGGCGTATTTTGAACCAAGTGTGGGTGAAAAAATCGCAAAATTTGTTGATAAAGCTGAGCAGTTGGTCTTTATCGGTAATGGTGCACTTTCAAATGCTGTCGCAGCCTATTACAACAATAAGTATCAGCAAAAATTGTTGATAACTCCACAATTGCCGACAGAAAAGCAATTAGCTCACCTTCCAGTAAATCTTTCAGACTTACAAGCGACTTTTGAAAAGGCAACAATTTATCATCGGAACATGAAAATAGAGGATGATTTTGCAGAAAAGCTTTATGAAAATAACGTGGTACAAGATGATTTGAGGGTCAGATAAATGGAATTAACAAAAATCGTTGATCGCAGAGATTATCATATTTTAAACCGAAAGTTAAAGCAGATAAATCGCCTGGCTCCACAAATGGCGGCCTTGACTGATGGAGAGTTACAACATAAAACGGTTGAATTCAAAGAGCGCTTGGCGCAAAAAGAGACATTGGATGAGCTATTGCCTGAAGCATTTGCGGCGATCAGAGAGGCTGCCAAACGGGTCTTAGGTATGTTTCCCTATGATGTTCAAGTCCTAGGTGGCATCATCATGCATGGGGGCAATATTGCTGAGATGAAGACAGGCGAAGGCAAGACATTGACGGCGGTAATGCCGCTATATCTGAATGCATTGTCAGGCAAAAGTACGATCTTAGTCACACCTAATGAGTACCTAGCTCAACGGGATGCAAATGAGATGGGGCCATTATATGAGTTTATGGGACTGAGTTTAGGCTGTCGTGCAGGTGAAGAACAAGAGGAACTTAAACCATACGATAAACGCTATCTTTACCAACAAGATATTGTCTATACGACTAACGCTACGCTAGGTTTTGACTATTTGATCGACAATCTAGCGGAAACGGTGGACAAAAAGTTTATGCCTGAATTCGATTATGTGATCATCGATGAAGCCGATGCGATCTTACTTGATTCAGCGCAAACTCCCTTGATCATTTCTGGAGCGCCCCGGGTGCAGTCAAATCTCTATGGTTTAGTGGACAATTTTATTTTGACGCTAGAAGAAGATCAAGCGTACAAATTGGATGAAAAAAGAGAGGCTGTTTGGTTGACACCAACAGGGATCGCTGAGGCAGAGCAATATTTTTCGGTGCCCAAGTTATATGATGGGAGCCATACCGAATTAGTTAAGCACATCAACTTAGCATTACGGGCTCATTTGCTGTTTGAAAATGGCAAAGATTATGTTGTTCGTGACGGAGAAGTGGTCTTATTGGATGATAAAGATGGGCGGATCTTGGAGATGACAAAGCTTCAGGGGGGCCAACATCAAGCTTTAGAGGCCAAAGAACATGTTGAGATCACGCATAATATGCGCGCAATGGCATCGATCACCTACCAAAATCTGTTCAAGCTTTTCCAAAAGACGGCGGGAATGTCAGGAACAGCAAAAACCGCTGAAGATGAGCTGATCGAAGTTTATCAGATGAAGGTTTTGCCGGTCCCGACCAACAACCCCGTGCAACGCATCGATGAACCAGATGAAGTCTATCTGACTTTACCGGAAAAATTGCGGGCTTCAATGAAAGTCGTGAAAAAGTTACATGCTAAAGGTCAGCCCATTTTGATCGCCACTGGTTCAGTCGAGTTATCTGAGATCTATTCAGAACTATTGTTAGCCGAAATGATCCCACATAGTGTATTAAATGCCTATAATGACGCTAAAGAAGCACAGATCATCAAAGAAGCTGGTCAAAAGGGAAGCGTGACGGTCGCAACTTTGATGGCGGGACGTGGGACCGATATCAAGTTAGGCCCAGGTGTCAAAGAACTCGGTGGCCTAGCAGTGATCGGAACTGAAAAGATGCAAAATGTTCGGATGGAACTACAATTGCGGGGGCGAGCTGGCCGGCAAGGAGATCCAGGTTACAGCAAGTTTTTTGTGTCGCTTGAAGATGAAGTCGTCCAAAAAAATAGCGCTAAGCGGATCGAAAAATACTGGCGTAAACATAAAGATCAGCCTACTGATAGGCCTTTACGCTCGAAATATCAAAGGATCGTTGCAAGCGCTCAAGTTGCTAGTGATAATAGTGCGCGTAAACAGCGCCAATTGACGTTAGCTTTCGATGAAAGTGTCAAGACACAACGCGAGAAGGTCTACCACCAACGCAATGAATTTATTTTTCAAGCAGATGATTTTGAGTATGATGTTTTAGCTTTGATCAAAAAGGATGTAGATGAGTTTTTACAACAAGGTCAAACGACTAAGGCTCAGATCGAGCGCTATATTTTTGATAATATCAGCTATGAGGCGCATTTTTTACCAGAAAAGATCGATAATGCCCAGGTAAAAGAAATGATCTTACAATTAGCTCAGACCGAGTTGAAGCGTAAAGCAGATATTTTAAAAGATCCAGTCCAATTGCGCAATTTTTATCGGTTATGCTTGTTAAAAGCAATCGATACTAGTTGGATCGAAGAAGTCGACACATTGGAACAGCTAAAGAATTTGATCACAGCGCGGACCTCTGCCCAACGTAACCCAGTTTATGAGTATCATTTTGAAGCTAAAAGAGCTTATCAAGCGATGCAGGCTAATTTACGGCGGTTAGCGCTCCAGAATCTACTTTTGAGTACGATCACTGTTAAAAAAGACGGTAGTTTAGATGTTTATTTTGCATAATAGAAAGGTGAGAATACGATGACGGTCTATAGTTTTAACCAAGGTATCGGTTGGGCGAGCAGTGGGGTCGAGTACGCCCAAGCATATCGCGCCAAAGTTTTTGCTGATTTAGGGGTCGATGCTAAATTTGTCTTTACCGACCTTATCTTGAGTGAAAATCTCCAAACCTTAACTTCAAATATTGGTTTTAAAGATGAGCAGATCATCTGGTTGTATCAGTATTTTACAGACATTAAGATCGCTCCTTCCAGTTATACGCTAGAACAGTTACAGGCTAGCCTCCGTTATACTGAGCGTGAAGGTGAATTTGAAACAGTCAATGAGCGGATCGTGCGTTTGCGCTTTCCTAAAGAGGACCAATATGCGACGGTCTATTTGAAAAAAGGCACGTCTGATATCGTGGATCGAGTAGAGCATGTTTCAAAAAATTATTTGATCCGCAAAGATTATTATACCTATACGCGCTTATTGACGGAGTATTACGCACCGTTTGAAAATAAAGCGACAGTCTACTTGCGCCGCTTTTATAACGAAGATGGTTCGACAGCTTATGAACAAGTCGTTGGGCCAACGCAGACGCTTTATCGTTTTAAAGACCAAGTTTTGTATTCCAAAAATGAATTTATCGAATATTTTATCAAGCAACTGCATTTAACAGCTCAAGATATATTGATCATTGACCGGGCAACGGAATTGGGGCAAGCCGCTTTTGTAGCCCATGAACCAGCTAAATTAGGCGTTGTAGTCCATGCTGAGCATTTTAGCGATAATGTGACTGATGATAATTATATTTTGTGGAACAATTACTATGAGTACCAATTCGATAATGCTGATGAGATCGATTTTTTCATCACAGCAACGGCTAAACAAAAAGAACTGCTAGAACGACATTTTGCTAAATATCAAGGGAAAAGTCCTAAAGTAGTTGCGATCCCAGTGGGTAGCTTAGCTCAATTACACCAGCCTGTGACCTCACGCCGACCATATTCGTTGATCACGGCATCGCGCTTAGCCTCAGAAAAACATATCGACTGGCTTATTGAAGCAGTCGTCATGGCTAAACAATACTTACCTGAGTTGACGTTTGATATTTACGGTGAAGGCGGCCAACGTCAACTATTAGAAGAGTTGATCGCTAAACATCAAGCAAGTGATTATATCAAGCTCAAAGGGCACCATGACTTAGAACAGATCTATACCCAATACGAAGCCTATGTTACTGCCTCGACCAGTGAAGGTTTTGGTTTGACTTTGATGGAAGCGGTCGGTTCGGGGCTAGCGATGATCGGCTTGGACGTGCGCTATGGAAATCAAACCTTCATCGAGCCGGGACAAAACGGTTATTTATTGGAATATACCGGGAAAAAAGATCAAAAACAGACCATCGACCGGTTAGCCAAAGCTATCGTAGAGCTATTTACTAAAGTTGACCTAGCCAAATCCCATCAAGCATCATATGCGCTCGCACAAGAATATTTGACCAGTGAAGTGGAACAAAAATGGCACCAACTTTTAGGAGGAATGACCAATGCTTAATTTATTTGAACGAAATGATCAAAAAACACGTGACCTCCTGTATTCTTTGAAGCAAGCAGGCTTTGAACGCCCAACTGTTTTTTTGGAAGAT
This sequence comes from Ligilactobacillus murinus DSM 20452 = NBRC 14221, assembly GCF_001591685.1. Classification (GTDB taxonomy): domain Bacteria; phylum Bacillota; class Bacilli; order Lactobacillales; family Lactobacillaceae; genus Ligilactobacillus; species Ligilactobacillus murinus. The sequence goes on from NZ_BCVJ01000029.1 coordinate 10,615, forward strand.
GATGGTTGGTTACCACCTGAATGTGAATCACCGTTTGCTTATTTTGCTAAGCAAGAAAAAAGCGGACGTCCACGTTATTTCAATGAGATAAAAGTCCCACGTTTTTGGGAGATCATAGGCGATAATCGCCAAGCAAGTATTGGCTTTTATGGTCAAACAAAAGCCACGATCGTTTATGCAGCACCTAAAGAAAAACGTTGGGTAAAAGAGGTCAAATGGCTCGATCCAGCAGGAAGGACGCGCCTGATCGATCACTATGATCAATATGGGCATCGTTTTGCTCAAAGTGTATGTGATGAGGCACAAAAGCCGATCGTTAAGACTTATTTTGACGCTAAACAACATGAAGTATTGGTCCAAAACTTTGTGACTGATGATCTGATCTTAAACCAAGGTGAGCAGATCTTGACGTTTAAAAATCTGACCGAATTTACGCTGTATTATTTGGCTAAGCGTAAATTTAGTATTGAGCAGATCTTCATCAATTCGCTCTCTTATCCACTCTTTGTGCTACTTAAATTACCACAAACGGGAAATGATGTCTTGTTTTGGCAGGAAGATTTCCAGGGGAATATTCCTGGAAATATGGAAATGATCTTAAACGGTAGCGTTCCACGTCTCAAAAAGATCGTCGTCCAAGATGCTAAGGCCTATCAAACGGCAATGCAACTGTCGAATAACTCACCATACTTTGAAAATTTGGGCTTTATTTATGAAAAGAAACGTGAAAATGGGCAACGAAAGCAGATCTTTATCCTGACAAACAGTGACCAACTCGAGCAGATCAACACGTTGTCCGCTCAATTACCAGAATTTGAATTTCATATCGCAGCGATCACAGAGATGTCGCAAAAATTGATGGATCTGGGACATCAAGCAAACATTTCGTTGTATCCCAATATTGCGCCTAAAGAATTGGCGAAGCTTTGGCAACAAGCAGATTTTTACTTGGACATCAATCATCACCAAGAGCTCATGCAAGCGGTGCGTCAAGCCTTTGAAAATGATATGTTGACGGTCAGCTTTGAAAATACAGTCCATGATCGACATTTTATTGCACCTGAAAATATTTATGCACCAGAGCAAGTTGAGCAGATGGTTCAAAAGCTAAAACGAGCAGCAAGTGACCGAGCCTATTTAGCTACACTCTTAAACGCGCAAAAAAAGCAAGCTGAGATGGGGTCGGTGGCAATGTATCAAACTGTGTTAGGGGGATAAGCTGATGAGTGAAGATCCGTTAAGAGAAGAGATCGCCAAACGAATGGAGCAGGTCAGAAAAGACATTCCGGTCGAAAAAAAGTCTAATTGGCGACGAAAAGTGATCGTTTTAATGATGACCTTGGTCTTGGCTGGGATAATGTTATTTTCGATCTTACGATATTTTTGGTGAAAAGAAAGTACAGTATAAGCTAAATAACGAGGGGCTCACTCTGCTAGGTCCCTCGTTATTGGTGCGTAATGTAGATGGCTTTTTGTGATAAAACGATTAGAATTTGTCAGAATGGATGATATTACTTTTTTTAATATGAAGTATATCGAAAAAATCAGTTTTGGTAGTTGGCTAAAATTTTTGCTAGAATTGAATAATGTGTTAAAAAATAATAGAAACGAGGGGCGAAAGTGTTAGCTGATCTTAAAAATTTGACGAAGCAAGCAAAAAAGACGGAGCTCATTTCTGGGCTAACTGGCTTTTTTGCGATCTCATATATCATCATTGTAAATCCGTTGATCTTGGCTGATGCCCATATCCCAGCGACTTTGAGTGTGTTTGCGACGATCTTTTCTTCGGCGTTAGGCTGTTTGATCATGGGACTTTGGGCAAATGCTCCGATCATTATCACACCTGGAATGGGGGTCAATGCCTTCTTTACCTATACTTTAGTGGTCGGAATGCACTTAAATTGGCAACAAGCGATCGCGATCTCGATCATCAGTAGTGTCTTGTACATGGTGGTAGCCTTCAGCAAGGCAAGCGAGAAATTATCTGAAGCGATCCCGCAAGAGTTAAAGATCGGGATCACAGCGGGGATCGGGCTGTTTTTAGTCACTTTAGGCTTAGAAAAAGCCAAATTGATCCAACAAGGCGGTTCCCGCGCGCTCTTGGCTGTTGGACACCTAACTGATCCAGAAGCGCTTTTAGCCTTATTTGGCTTAGCCTTGACCTTAGTTTTGTATCTAAAGAGAACTAAGGGAAGTTTTATGATCGGGATCGTTGTAACGAGTGCTTTAGGAGTGCTCTTTAATGTTGGACTTCAAGATCCGCCAAAAGTCAGTTTAGCTGATCTAGGGAAATACAGTACGATCTTATTTCAAGGTGATTTTAGTAGCTTATTTTCTTTGAAATTCTTATTGGCGGTCTTTTCGATGTCGATGATCTTGATCTTTGAATCAATGGGGATCTTAGAAGGATTATTACCAGATACGAAGAAATTTAAAAAGACTTTTGAAGCTAGCTCAGTAGCAACCTTTTGTTCAGGCTTCTTAGGCACCAGTCCGACAGTTGCCGCTGCTGAAAGTGCAGCTGGGATCGAATCTGGGGGCAAAACAGGCTTGATGGCGCTAGTCAGTGGGGCCATGTTTATTTTGTCATTATTCTTTATCCCATTGCTCAGTTATGTTCCGCAAGCAGCGATCGCACCAGTGATCATCATTACAGGAGCGATCATGATGCAACAGCTGAAAGCCTTAGATTTCGATGATTTTTCAGAATGGTTCCCCGCTTTTTTGATCATCGTTTTGATCCCACTGACCGGCTCGATCTCAGTTGGCTTAGCCTTTGGTTTTGCAGCTTATCCATTGGTAAAATTTGCGGCACATAAAACGGATAAATTAAATCCATTATTATGTTTGTTGAGTCTCTTATTTATTTTACAATTGATCTGTGAAGCAGTCTTACTATAGTAAATTAGGTTTTGGACAGAGCATTCTGTCTAAAACCTTTTTTTATTAAAAAAGTATTGTTTTTGAATGTGAAAACTTGCTATACTTAGGAATGAAAACGGTCTACATTAAGGGTGGTGAGTTAGGTGAAATTTTTCCAAAAGCTCAGTTGTGTAATGCTGCTTTTGGCGTTAGTTATTTGTTTTTATTATCGTGATGGCTTAGTGAGTAAACCGATCGGACAGACGGGCGAGTTTGCTATAAAGCATGAACAGGCAGGCTATGCTGTTTCTTTGTACTACCCAAAGATCGATCCAACTAAGGCGCATCAAAAAAATGTTAGGGTCGGTATTATCGACTCAGGGATTTCACCTAAAGTAGGCTCTGAATTAAATATCGCAGCTGCTTATGATCTTTCGGGACAAAATGAACCGTTTGATCAGACAGGTCAGGGGACTAGGATCGCAAGTATTATTGGAGCTAAAGATAACCACCACAAAATGATCGGCTTAGCGCCCAATGTTAAACTCTATTCATATAAAGTGAATGCCACCAGTCGCTCGCTACAAGCTGCTTTACAACAAGCTTTAAGTGATCGCGTTGAAGTTTTGGCACTTGGGCTTGAAGTCAATAAAGTGACCCCACAGATAAAAGCGCTGATAAATGAGTATCTCGCTCAAGGCGGCTTGTTTTTTACCGTAGACCAGCGCTTGGGGCAGATAAAAGGAGTAGCCACGGTCGGAGCGTTTAATGAGTATTTAGAGTTGCTTGAAAGTGGACGTACATACTATGCTCCAGCAAAACAGCTGGCGTTGGGGCGAGATGGGCGCATTCAGACAGTGACTGGCAATGCGTATAGTACGGCATTTGTCAGTGGGACGGCTGCCAGTCTGCTGGCGCAAAAATTAGCGCCGGCACAAGTCAAACAGCAACTTGCAACGTATTTTAGCCCGCAGGTGATCGAAAAACACCATAATATAAGTCATGTGATCGCTAAAACTTTTAGCAAAAGTGATATGTATCTAGGTATTTCCCTGGTTATTTTGATCTTGGTAACAGCTGTTCTAGCAGTGATGTTAGCCATCAAGCGGCGTAAGAACAAGTATTTACTAGGGGTGAGCATCAATACTTTGTTGCTCTTGATCTTAGCGTATTTATTGGTACCGATCCAGGCTAATGCTCAGACGATGAAGTATTGGATCTTAGGTTTACTAGTGATCTTTACGCTCTTTCAGTTGTATTTTAGCTGGCGTTTAGATATGACCAAACCTTTTAGCTTAAATCGCCTATTCAATTTAAGTTACAATATCTTTTTGCTGGTCTTTTCGCTTTGGCTGAGCATGTTTGTGATGTTAGGCTATGCGGGAAGTACGCACTTTTAGCTAAATAACGCGGGATCCATTATGATAGATCCCGCGTTATTTAGTCGGTGCTGACCGCCTTATTTTTGAGCTAAGGTTTGCAGTTTATCGAACAGTTCATTAGCTTTTTGGTTTAATTTTGGTGTGGTACGTTTGATGACTGGTGCCATATTAGTGAATTTATGTAATTCAGCTTTGAAGTCCACATCAGAACTGTTCTTGAAGGCTGTAACAGTCTCTTCGATATATTCGGTAAATTTGGTGTCTGGTTGGGTCTGTTTGAGTTCGGTAACTAATTTTTCTAAAGTTGCGACGATATTTTCTTTTGTACTCATAATAGATCATCACCTTTACTGTAATTTTTATTTACACCTAGAAGAATACGCTTACATCAAAATAAATGCAACAAAAAAGACCGAAAAATTCGGCCTTTTTTCTAATAAGTTTCACTATCTAGATAGTGGTTATAGTATTGAACTTTGACATCATCGTCAGTTACAGTCAATTTTGTGACAGCACCGTTTTTCGGGCCTAATTTGTCAGCGCCTAGATCAGGGGCAAAGTGATCAACGATACTTCTGATCGTGATACTGTGGCTGACTAAGAGCACTTTTTGACCATCAGCGGTATTTTTACGTAGGTGTTCAAAACCAGCATTGAGCCGTGCCCAATATTGCTCGTCATTTTCAGCATCCTTAAATGGATCGGTCTCATGCAACAGATCCCGCGTTTTTCCCAAGTCATATTTTTCTAAAATATCGTTGTACGTGCGACAACCGTGTAATGCACCGACCATGAGCCAAGTTTGGGCCGCGTCGTTACCTTCGAAATAGCCAAAGCTTTGTTCACGGAAGTTCTTGAGTTCACTAGGCACGATATCTTGGGAATGGTGGTTATTTTCTAAGATAAAATGGCAGGTACGCATGGCACGTGTCGTATCAGAATGATAAGCTTTGTCGAACTTGATGTCGGCTAGATGCTTTCCCGCACTTTTGGCATCGTTGATCCCTTTTTGCGTTAAAGGTGAATCACACCAGCCTTGGAGCCGGTTATAACTATTCAAGATCGTTTGCCCATGGCGCACCATATAAAGTGTAAATGTCATTGTAATATTCCTCACTGTTTTTTCGATACTTTAAATAATAACATGCACAGACTAGCTTTTAAAGCGTTGTTACGGGTATAATTAGGCTAGAATAAAAAATGAGCGTAATCTTAGAAAGGAAATTACATTTGAAAAAGACACGACATATCAAGCTTTTTTCGCATAACGACTTAGACGGATTTGGAGCTCCCGTCTTGATCACGACGCTAGCGCCCTACCTTTTTAAGGACGTTGAATTTGACCTAACGACTTGTTCGGCAGGTAATCTTGATCGCGAATTATCCTATTGGTTCCGCCAACCCGACATTTCTCGCTTTACTGATGTCTACATTATGGATATGACACCGGATAGCGATTATTCGTTCCAACAGCTCGAGCAACGTTTTGCTAATCATTGGTTGATCTTTGACCACCATGAAAGCGAAGAAGAATTACGGAACAACTATGCGCTAAACTGCATCAAACCACTAGATGAGGGGAAAAATCCAAGTGCGGTCAGCTTAGTCTATGATTGGTTGAGCCAAAAGCCTGATTTTATGAAGATCCCCGAAAAGAAACGGGCGCAAGTGGCGGAATTGGTAGAGTTGGTCCGGGCGTATGATACTTGGGATTGGCAAAATGATCCGTTGATGTCGGTCGAAGAAAGACAAGCAGCGGATGAATTGAATCAACTATTTTGGTTCTATCCGTTGAGCAAATCGCGCAATTTTGTCGAAAGTGTTTTTGCTACAGGCTGGGAAGAGTATCGTCAAGCAAACGAACTGTTGATCCACACCTTAGCTGGCAGACGCACCCGTTATTTGGAAAAGCACCTTAAAAATGTTGAGACCTGTGAATTGGATGGGCATAGCTTTGGTGTTGTCTATGCTAGTGATTATAAGTCTGAGATTGCACATGCATTGTTGAAACGTTACGATGTCGATGCTGCCTTAGTGATCGATGGGCACAGCGTTTCTTTACGCTCTAATGGACGGCTAGATGTGGCTAAATTTGCCGCTGAATATTTTGGTGGCGGGGGTCATGCAGATTCCGCTGGTGGAAAATTAGAAGTTGAACCACTTAAAGTTGCTGAACAAGCAGTGATCGAGTCGATGCGTCAACGCTCCACGCTAAATGCTGATGTTGCTAAACAAAATAATAGTGAGAAAGCTTCATTAGCTGACCAACTCGATCCAGAAATGGCAGCCAAGCTCGCCGCCTTATTTGGAAATGCTGATTAACTAAATCCTGCTCTGTAAGTGCTAAATCCTGTATGGCACTTGCAGAGCTTTTTTTGTTGCCTTAAGCTTAGGGCAAAAAGGGGATGAAAAAATGATCGAGGTCAAAAACGCGACACTACAGTATACAACTTTTAAGCGATCACAGGGCTTAAAAGGGGTCATGCATGATTTTTTCAAGCGCTCGGTCATTCAGGTCGAGGCACTATCTGACATTTCATTAACGATCAATGAAGGGGAAATGATAGGTTTGATCGGCAGAAATGGAGCTGGAAAAACAACATTGATCAAATTATTGACCGGAATATTGCCTTTAAGGCAGGGGGAGATAAAGATCGATCAAATGTTGCCCTATCAAAGGGAAAAAGTGTTCCTAAAAAATATTGGTGTTTTGTTGGGACAAAGATCGCAATTGATTTGGGATCTACCAGCGATCGATACCTATGATATGTTGGCTGCCATTTACGAACTACCAAAGCAAATGTATAGTGCTCGTTTGACTTGGTTGAGCGAACAATTGGAAGTAACTGAACTGTTATACATTCCGGTACGTAAATTATCACTAGGTCAACGAGTGAAGTGTGAGTTGATCGCGGCTTTGCTACATCGACCGAAGTATTTGTTTTTAGATGAGCCCACCTTAGGACTAGATTTTGTAACACAAAAGACTATTTATAAGATCTTGCGTCTTGAAAATCAATATCACAAGACAACGATCATAACCACGTCGCATTACATCAAAGATATTGAGCAATTAGCAGATAAAGTAATTATCTTAAACAAGGGAAAAATCATTTTTAATGACAAGTTAGAGCAGTTACCAAAAGAACTAACCACCGAAATTTTATTTGATATTGATTTCTTAAATTCAAAATCAGTGGAGAAAAAACTAACGTGTGCCCCAGATAAACTAAATGAAATTCTGGCTAAAATACCCGCAGAAAGAATTTTACGTGTCAGTCAAAGAGGTATGGAACTAGAAGAATTGATCCTGCAATTTATTAAAGGGGATAGTATATGAAATACTTGTATGTTTTTTTAGCTAGTTTAAAAGCAAAATTGATCTATCGGACTAATATCGTACTAGAGTATGGGCTGACTATTTTGCAGGTAGGAGTTAGTATTTTTGTTTGGCAGGCGCTATATAGCCAGAAAGCTTTGGTAGTTCCAAACTATAGTCTGGAAAAATTAAATGCCTACCTTTTTCTAGCCAATTTTTTAGCGCTGAGCTTCAGTGTTGCCCCAGCCTTTAGATTAGCGACGCAAATAAAATCGGGGCGCCTCTCAACGCTTCTTGAACGGCCTATTTCTTTATACGGTGAGCATCTGGCATATTTTATAGGCGATCAGTTTCTAGGGATAGTGATAAATTTATGCTTAGTAGTATATTTTGGGGCTTTATCGGGAATTTCAGTATTAATGTTACTTCTCTTAGTAATATATCTGGCTTTTGCAGGCGTAATGTTTTTTTCTTTGATGATGATCTTAGGAATGCTGGCGTTTTGGTTGATCGAATTATGGCCACTGCGTTCATTTGTGACAGCGTGCTACTTATTATTTGGGGGACGTTACTTTCCGTTGTCACATTTACCTAACAAGTTTTTTATAGTAATTCAATATAATCCTTTTTCTCTAGTTACTGACATACCAGCGCGCTTTTTAACTGTTGGTCTGTCTGGATATGAATTGATGCAATACTTAATTGTTACGCTTGGATGGACATTCATATTTTTAGTGATATATAGGCTTATTTTAAAGCATGGATTACGTCTATATGAAGGGGTCGAGAGTATATGATGCGTGTGTTAAGCTGTGCTTGGGATAAAAGTCTTAAACAGTTTATGATCTATCGAGCAACAGGCTGGTTAACTTTTTTGTTAGCAATTATTTTCTATGCAATAGAGTATGTAACAGGATATGTATATTTTTCGAGCAATACGTCGGTAAATGGTTGGGATCGTACTGATTATTTAGTATTAGTGACGGGGGTATCAGTTATGGTGTCGGCCTACAACTTTATATTTATTTTGGGTCATGAAGAACTAAGCGAGCTAATTGTTGATGGGGGCTTGGATAGTTTATTGCTCAAGCCATTAGATCCGTACTGGTCGGTGATGTTAGTCGGTTTTGATATGCCTAGCTTGATAGAGTTAGTTGTTACAACAGCGGTATTTATTTATTTGCTCCAGAATTATACTTTAGGGATCATAAAAGTTTTTATGATCATATGGGCTCTGATCATGGGTGTAATGATGATCTTTTTATTGAATAGGATATGCATATGTTTTAGTTTTTGGCTGGCTAAAGCAAGTTCATTAGGTGGTGTGATAGAAGACTTAACGAGTATGCTCAGTAGACCAAAAGTGTTTTTTCCGACTATTATTCAGTTAGTTTTTACATTTGTAGTTCCTGTATTAACAGTCACTAATATGCCGGTCGAAATTATAAAAGGGGATGGTAGTGTTAAAGAACTTGTGTATTTCTCGATCGCCTGTGTAGCGCTATATTACTTATCACGTTATGAGTGGGATCAAGGGATGAAGAATTACTATTCTGCAAATTAAGGGTTCATTATTCGTTGGTCAGTTGTTGCTTTCCACTGCAAGGCTTTAAAAAATAAAGGTATCTTCAGAATTCCAACATTTGGAATTTGAAGATACCTTTTTAGTTTCCTTATAAATTAGGGGGTGTAATGGAGAAAATAGGTGTTGTTCAAGTAACAGTGCTACATTCAAAATATTTTACCCACGGGGATAGTTTTGCGTTAAAATTACGCTAAAGGGGGAATGAAAAATGGAGGTTATGTATTTTGTACCGACAGCATCTTTAGATTCAAATACCAAGTTAAAAGATTACCTGGCGAAAGTCCCTTGTTGTGATGAACTTCAGGCTTTAGAGAAGACGTCAGCGCAAGTCTGGATCGTAGTTTTGACCCAGAAGTTGTGCCAACAGACTTTGGCAACCTGTAAGTTACGCCAGCAGTTGGATCCAAGTCAAAAATTTATTTTCTTAGTTGATCAAAAAGAGCTTTGCTTTTGGATGTATCGCTATCAATTACAGGTAACTGCAGTTATTTTTTGTTATGCTAAAACATGGTATCAAGAATTGATGGCTGCATTGCAAGAGCTTGAGAAAGCTACGGAACTTTGCTTTAAAAGCAGGGGAAAAGTCATCAAAGTCGAGCTTGAACAGATCTGTTATGTGGAATCGCATTGCTCTAATACACATGCTGCTGTTTTGTGGCTCATGGATAAACGACCGCTCCAAGTTCCTAAGAATTTGCGTATTTTAGAAAAAGAAAATCCTCGTCTCTGGCGCAGTCATCAGAGTTATCTCCTTAACCCGGGAAATGTTTATATGTTAGATAAGTTAAACGCTACTGCGACTTTTGTTAACGGTCTGAAATGTCCGATCTCACGTCAAAAATTCAAGACTTTAGCCGAACGTTTTGCGTAATTATCAGGTCTTTATCACATAGTAATAGCCACTGGTAGGTTTAACTTGAGCTACCAGTGGCTATTAGTGTGGGCAAGATCTAGCCAAAATAAAAAAGCTAGCCCTTAGCCAGCTTTTACGCGTTACTTTGGATAAAGAACTTGGAATTTTCGTAATGGTAGGTCGTTGTTGAATAATCGAACGGCTCACCTGAAGTCAGATAATAGATCTCGTTGATGGTAAGTGCAGGATCACCTGCTTTGACACCTAGGAGGTCAGCCGTTTTTTGATCGAGTTTTTTGACAGTTAGGTACTTGTCTGAAAAACCGATCGCGATACCTAATTCACGTACATAATTGAAGATCGAACCTTGCGCGATCTGTTCATTGAGATACATGATGATATCTGTTCTAAAATAAGATTCTTCTAGACACAAAACATCAGCATCGATATAGCGTAGGCGCCGTATTTCATAGACCTCGGTCTGCTCAGGGCCAAAGACAGCTTGAACTTTTTTGGGTGGTTTGATCTTACGTAACGTTAAGACTTTTGAAGCCATTTTATGCGTGGGCAGATCAGCAGTAAAGCCGTTATTATCGATCAAATTGACGTAATCAGCCCGTTTTGGTCGGCGGACAAAGACGCCACTACCTTGCACTTGATAGATCAGTCCACGATTTTCTAGCCGTTCTAAAGCTTTAACGATCGTACTTTTGCTGACGCCATAAAGTTCCATTAGTTCAGCTAATTTGGGGAGTTTTTCGCCTTGAGAGAGATCTTTTTCAATGATCCAAGCTTCCATTTTATCAGCAATTTCAAGATATTTAAGCAATTCCTTCACCTCACTATAAAAAATTATATCACAAAATTGAAAACCTTTTCTTGACAAATTGTGAATGCACAATTATTATATAAATATACAATAAATCAAAACGTTTACAAAGGGAGTGGCAAGATGGCTGAAAAAGTTAGAGATTACAAAAAATTAGCGCAAACGATCGTTGATATCATTGGCGCTGACAATATCGTAAGTGCAGGACACTGTGCAACGCGCTTACGTTTGGTGTTAAAAGAAACACCAGCTGATGCTAAAGAAAAGATCAGCGCTTTACCGGGTGTCATTACGGTCGTTGAAAATGGCGGACAATTCCAGATCGTGATCGGTCCGCACGTTGTTGATGTTTACAATGAATTTAAGAATTTAGTTGATCTTAGTGAGAGCAATGATTTAGAAGCTGAAAAAAAGAGCATCATGAGTCGTGTGATCGCAACGATGTCAGCCGTCTTTGCTCCTTTTATCTATATTTTAGCAGCGGCTGGTCTATTACAAGGGATCTTGATCTTAAGTAAATTAGCTTTCCCAACTTTTGAAGCCACAGGCACGTATAGGATCTTTGATATGATCTCATGGGCACCATTTACGTTTTTGCCAATTTTGATAGCGATTACAGCGTCGAAACATTTTAAGACCAACACCTATATTGCAATTGCATGTTGTGCAGCGTTAGTCTCACCGACTTTAGCTGAGTTGACGCAACAAGTAGCTAGCGGTAAAGCGATCGATCTGTTTGGCTTACCCTTATCCCAAACGACTTATACATCCTCGGTCTTACCGCCACTTATCTTGGTTTGGATCTTGTCATACGTTGAACGCTTTGTAGAAAAACGTTTGCCAGGTGTGGTCAAGCAACTCTTTACGCCGTTGATCTGTTTAGTTTTGATGGTACCGTTGACCTTATTAGTTTTAGGCCCAGCTTCATCTGTTGTGGCTGCTGGGATCGCTAATGGTTACAATTGGTTGGTCCAAGTTGCACCACCGTTAGCTGCTTTGATCATTGGTGGTTTTTGGCAGATCTTTGTTATCTTTGGGGTCCACTGGGGGATCACACCAGTTATTATGGCCAACTTTGATATGTATGGTCGTGATAGCTTCCAAGCTTTCCAAACGATCGCTGTAACAGCGCAAGTCGCTGCTACATTAGGCGTCTTTTTGAAAGCCAACAGTAAAGAACTCAAAAATGTTTCACTTTCGGCTGTGATCACTGGCCTTTTTGGGATCACAGAACCAGCGATCTACGGTGTTACGCTACGTTTTAAACGACCTTTCATCTATGGCTGTGTAGCTGGTGGGATCGGTGCTGTCGTGGCAAGTTTCTTTAAACCATATTATTTTGCTTATGCCGGCTTACCAAGTATTTTGACGAGTGTGAATGCGATCGATCCTAAGATGCCAATGTCATTTATCGGTCTTGTGATCGGCTTAGGAGTAGCGATCGTAACTGCGATCGCATTGACCTTGATCTTTGGTTTTGGTGAAACCCCAGCTAAAGATGAAAAAATAAAAGCCCAAGTTGAAGATGCACCCGGAACCCCAGTTGAAGTGCTCAAAAATGTTGCGATCTCTTCTCCATTACAAGGTGAAGTGATGCCTTTGAGCCAAGTACCTGATGAAGTCTTTTCAAGTGGTATGATGGGGCAAGGGGTTGCGATCATGCCAACAGATAATAAGGTCTATGCTCCGTTTGACGGTAAAGTTGCTATGGTGACTGGCTCAAAACATGCGATCGGGCTTACTGCAGATAATGGGATCGAGTTGTTGATCCATGTCGGTCTAGATACCGTCCAATTAAACGGCGCACCTTTCAACTATAAGGTGGCTGAAGGTGATAGATTTAAGGCAGGCGATGTCTTATTGGAATTTGATCTAGCTGCGATCAAACAAGCAGGCTTGTCGCCGATCACGCCGATCATCGTGACGAATAGTGCAGCATATGCAATGATAACACCAGAAAATGAACTAAAAAATATCAATACTAATGAACCGATCTTACAGATCAACTAATGGAGGAAAAATATGCAAAAAGATTTCTTATGGGGTGGCGCAGTAGCTGCTCATCAATTTGAAGGTGGCTGGAATGCAGATGGCAAGGGCCCAAGCGTGATCGATGTTTTGACAGCTGGAGCTAATGGTGTGCCACGTAGATTGACCGATAAGATCGAGCCAAATGAATTTTATCCTAACCACGAAGCGATCGATTTTTATCATCACTACAAAGAAGATATCGCACTTTTTGCACAAATGGGCTTGAAGTGTTTTAGGACCTCGATCGCTTGGACACGGATCTATCCAAAAGGGATCGAAGAAGAGCCAAATGAAGCAGGTCTCAAATTTTACGATGATATGTTTGATGAATTGTTAAAATATGGTATTGAACCAGTGATCACCCTATCACACTTTGAAATGCCACTTTATCTAGCAAAAGAATACGGTGGTTTTCGCAATAAAAAGGTGATCGAGTATTTCGTCAAATTCGCTGAAACTGTCTTTAAACGCTATAAAGGCAAGGTCAAATACTGGATGACTTTTAACGAGATCAACAATCAAATGGATACCAACAACCCACTCTTTTTGTGGACTAACTCAGGCGTGACTTTAGCCCCTGATGAATCGGCGCGTGAAGTGTTGTTCCAAACAGCCCATAATGAGTTAGTTGCAAGTGCTAAGGCTGTGATCGTTGGCAAGCGGATCGACCCTGAATTTAAGATCGGTTGTATGGTCTCACACGTTCCGATCTACCCTTACTCATGTGATCCAATGGATATGCAGGCCGCTCAAGAAGCGATGCATGAACGCTACTTTTTCCCTGATGTTCAGGTGCGTGGGCACTATCCAAATTACGCTAAAAAAGAGTGGGAACGCCAAGGCTATAATTTAGACATCACGCCAGAAGAATTGGCGCTCTTAAAGCAAGGAACGGTCGATTATATCGGGTTTAGCTACTATATGTCCACAACTGTTAAAGCTGGTGCTAAAAATGATAATTTAGAAACAACGACTAACGGTGGGATGGAAAATGCAGTTGAAAATCCATATATCAAATCCTCAGATTGGGGTTGGGCGATCGATCCAGTTGGATTGCGTTACACACTGAATAATCTCTATGAACGTTATCAAAAACCATTATTCATCGTAGAAAATGGCTTTGGTGCGGTCGATCAACTTGAAGCCAATGGTACGATCCATGATCAAGCGCGGATTGATTACTTGACTGCACATATCAAAGAGATGCAAAAAGCGGTCGACTATGATGGAGTTGAACTCATGGGATATACTCCATGGGGCATTATCGATCTAGTCTCATTTACGACTGGTGAGATGAAGAAACGCTATGGGATGATCTATGTTGATCGTGATAATGAAGGCAAGGGGACGATGAAACGTTATAAGAAGGATTCCTTTGCTTGGTATCAACAGGTGATCAAAGACAATGGGATCAAGCCAAAATGTCTTGTGCATAAAGATAAGAACTGCGAGCATGTGGTCAACGATTAAATTGAGGCTGTGACATAAGTCTCTAAAAAACGGTCGTAAATGGACTTTAAAAATTGTTCATTTACGGCTGTTTTTGTATACTATAAAAAAGTATCAGAAACCACCTGATATCCATACAGAGACTTTTATAGAGAAACAAGAGCTAAAAAACGAGATCTAGACACTATTACTGCGCAATAAGTTAGTTATAGAATTAAAACTAAGATCGAGCAAGTCCTGAGAAAAGAACGGGGAATATTGGCTAGAAGAAAACGAACACTGAACGATAATACGTCATTATAGCTCTAATATTAGGGGGATATGGTATTCATCGTCACTAGCTTAAAAAGACGAATACTAAGAAGGTCGTAACAGAAAAAGTTGAAAGAAGATAAACGTTGAAACTAAAAAGGAACATTCTACAAATACTGATATAAAACTAAATAAAAAATTGTATTTTGATTAGATCGAAACCATGGTAGAATATCTTCATAAAAGGATAATTGTTTTTTGATCCTTAAAAATGAGATGTGTTAAAAGGTAAGGGATATTGCAAACCTGTTTATTATGCAGCTAATAGTTATTCATGTCGTTACAAGAACGGTCAATGGGATCACATTGTTACTAAGGAAAATTTGGAAGCGACTCTGAGTGTTATGTCTAATGGCTGGGTAAGTTCTCTTGGTGGAGGATATTTTAACCGTCCTAAATAGTGGGTGATATAAAGTGAAGGAAGATATAACAGAAGAAAAAATTATGAATGAAGTATACAACTTCATTGTAGATGAAAAAATTACTGATGCTGAGCGTAAGGTTTTTATAAATTTTAAAAATAAAATTGGTGAGAAGGTAGATTTTAGCGAAGCATTAATGGCATTATCTTATGATTTAAGAGATTTGGCTATTAAAAATATATCTGAAAATAAAGTCTTGACCCCAGATGTAAGTAATTTTTACAAAAAAATTTCAAGCTACGGTCAATTAAAACTTAATTGGGCACGAGGTTTAGCTTCATATGGTATTATCTTCTAAAAAGAGGATGTGACATAAGTAGTTTTTCGCATTGTATATATTAATAAAAAATTGCCGCTAAAAAATTATTATTCGTTATTACTTTCCACAACAAAGTCTTAAAAACTAGTATTTTCAAGATGAAAAAAGACATCTCCAAAATTCCAACGTTCGGAATT
>NZ_BCVJ01000030.1 GCF_001591685.1 Ligilactobacillus murinus DSM 20452 = NBRC 14221
AAAGGCCGGCCACCAAACCGGAGAACTAGAGGTAACATATCCAGATGGTTCCAAAGATGTGGTGAAAGTAACAGTTGAAGTAGTTGAGCCACCAAAAGAAACATCTGTAACTAAGCCAGTATCTGAGAGCGTTGATCCTCAAGTTAAAGAAAAAATGCAAGTGGGATTAGGAGAAATGTTAGATCCCGCTAAGGTATTAGCTGATAAAGGATCTCTACCTACTGGCACTCAAGTGAGCTGGAAGACACCAGTAGATACGACCAAAGCAGGATATCAAGCCGGAGAATTAGAAGTGACATATCCAGATGGAAGTAAAGACTTAGTCAAGGTATTAGTAAAAGTAGGGACTGATGCCGATATGTATACACCGATCGGAAAATTAGGAGTTATGGTCAGCTTAAATGCTAAGGTTGCCCCACAACAATTTTTAGACACGGATCGCTTCCCGAAGGATACTCAATTTACTTTTGAAAAAGACTTTGATACTACGAACTCAGGTGAACAAAAAAATATGCTTAAAGTCGTATATCCAGATGGTTCCTATGATGAAGCAGTTGTTAGTGTTAAAGTATATTCCGAGGCTGACCTCTTCACCCCTAAAATGCGTGCTGCTCTTAAAGTGACAAAAGGTACGTCCTTGGCTTTAGATGACTTATTTGATGAAGGATTGCCAACTGATGCCCAAGTAAAATGGCTCGTTTTAGTCGATACGAATAAGGTTGGGACTCAAACCGGTAAACTAGAAGTAAGTTATCGTGATGGATCTAAAGATATGTTAAATGTCGTGGTTGATGTAGTAGAGGCTGATCAAGCACAACGTTTGACAGATGTTTTCCATGTGAATGGTCCTAAAGAAGGTTCCGCTGTAAATAATTGGAAAAAAGTTACAGGTAAACAACATACCGCTGGTGCAAAAAAACATAAAGAAGTTTTACCACAGACAGGTGAACACGAACACGAGTCGACCACTCTTTTAGGGATGATGTTGTTGATGCTATTAGGAACATTCAAGTTTGGTTATAAAAAGAAACACTAAAACTTTAAAATAAGAGCGTAGATTTTTGTATAGCGCATTTTATACCCCTTAAGTAAATGGATGGAAATATCCGTCTAAATACTTAGGGGGTATTTTAGTTGCTAGAATTTTTTAAGAAAAATAACGTAAATATACCAAAAAAATCAAATTGTTCTATATTTAAAGAGTTAAATCGTTGAAAACGCTTAGTTTCAAGAGTAAACTTAGAGTGTATAGGATTTACTATGAAACAATTTTTAGAATGGAGGGATAGAAATGGATATTGTAGATCTAGCGCGTTTCCAATTTGCGATGACAACGGTCTTTCACTTCTTCTTTGTACCATTTTCGATCGGAACGGCCTTTGTAGTTGCAATTTTAGAAACGTTCTACGTACGTACCAAGAATGAGGCTTATAAAAAGTTGGCTAAATTCTGGGGTAATATCTTCTTACTAAGCTTTGCAGTCGGCGTTGTTACCGGTTTGATCCAAGAATTCCAATTTGGGATGAACTGGTCTGACTACTCACGTTTCATGGGAGATATTTTTGGGGCGCCTTTAGCCCTAGAAGCTTTATTGTCATTTTTCATTGAGTCTACATTTATCGGCCTTTGGATGTTTACTTGGGATCGAGTAAAGAAGGGCATGCATTTATTCTTTATGTGGATGGTCTGCTTTGGGACTTTAACGTCTGCGCTATGGATCCTGGCAGCTAACTCATTTATGCAACACCCAGTTGGGTATGCGATCAAGGGCGGTCGTGCCGAAATGGTCGACTTCTTTGCCTTATTGAAAAACCCACAACTTTGGTTTGAATATGGACATGTTATCTTAGCTGCTTTAACTATGGGTGGGGTAGTACTCGCTGGTTTAACTGCTTTCCAAATGTTGAAGAAAGATACGACCAAAGAAGCTAAGGTCCTCTACAAGAAATCAATGCGTTTAGGTTTGTGGATGGCAATGATCTTTTCAGTTGGGACGATCTTAGTCGGTGACTTCCAAATGAAATATCTTGTCACTGAACAACCAATGAAGTTTGCCGCAACTGAAGCGATCTATGAAACTACAGAAGATCCTGCACCGTGGACGGCTGTCGGGATCGCTGATACTAAGAATCATACGGTCAAGTATAAGGTCGATATTCCAGTTCTTTTAAGTTTATTATCATATAATAAGCCATCTGGTTCAGTTAAAGGGATGGATGAGATCAACGCTGAAATGAAGGAAAAATATGGAACCACGATCGATGGGACCAAGATGGATTACATTCCACCAGTAAATACACTTTTCTGGAGTTTTAGAGTGATGGCGGGCTTTGGTGCTTGGATCATCTTAGTTTCCTTTGTCGGTTTATTGATGACACGTAAGAAGAAAGAAACATTGTACAAACGGCGCTGGATGTTATGGGTCTTAGCACTAACGACATTTGTACCGTTTATCGCTAATACAGCCGGTTGGTTTATCACTGAATTTGGTCGTTACCCATGGACAGTTTATGGTCTATTCACGATCCAACAAAGTGTTTCACCAAATGTTTCTGTAACTTCCTTGTTGATCTCAAATATTGTTTACTTCACGCTCTTTACGACGCTTGCCATCGTAATGATCGGTTTAGTAAAACGTCAATTGCAAAACGATCCAACTCAAATGCAAGGCCACGGCTATGCAGATAAGATTTTGGATCCATTCGATAAGGGGGCGTTTTAAATGAGTTTCTTACAAATTTTATGGTTTATTTTGATCGGCGTCCTATTTGCAGGGTTCTTCTTCCTTGACGGTTTTGACTTTGGAGTCGGGATGGCAACGCGGTCATTAGCTCATAATGAAGATGAACGCTCACAAATTATTGAAACGATCGGACCCGTTTGGGATGGTAATGAAGTTTGGTTGATCACTGCTGGCGGAGCGATGTTTGCTTCGTTCCCGTATTGGTATGCAACGTTATTTAGTGGCTATTACTTGATTTTGTTGATGATCTTGTTTGGTTTGATCATCCGTGGTGTTTCTTTTGAGTTTAGAGCGGCGAGTGATCCAAAGAAACAACATATTTGGAGCTCAGCTTTGGCATTAGGTAGTTTGATAGTGCCATTTTTCTTGGGTGTGATGTTTGTTTCAATGATCCAAGGTATGCCGATCGATGCCAATGGTAATATGAGTGCTGGTTTCTTTGATTACTTCAATGTTATGTCAGTTGTTGGTGGTGTGGCTTTAGTCTTATTGACTTATTTACATGGCCTTAACTACATTGCATTAAAGACACTCGGTGATATTCGTGAACGTGCACGTAACTATGCTGCTTTTCTCTACTGGATCTTATATGCTGGCCTAGTAGTCTTTGCAGTCTTGTTATTCTTCCAGACAGACTTCTTCCAAGTCCGTCCGCTCGGAACTTTGATCACAGTGGCTTTGATCGTTTGCTTTGCTGTTTTAGGGCATATTGCAACTTTCAAGGGCAACGAAATGTTAGCTTTCATTTCTAGTGGTTTGACAATGGTCTCATTGGTCGCAATGATCTTTGTAGGTATGTTCCCACGGGTAATGATCTCTAGCATCAGTGATAAGTATGACCTCTTGATCCAAAATGCTTCGTCAACCTCATATACACTGACTGTGATGACGATCGCAACGATCTGCTTGTTGCCATTTGTTTTGGCATACACGATCTGGTCATACTGGATCTTTAGAAAACGGATCGCACTTCCAGTTGTGCACACAGCGGAGGTAGTTAAATAATGGTCGATAAACTGCTGTTTAAACTAGCAGGAATAAGACAGATCATGGTAAAGCTTGCAGGACTCTCGTTTCTGCAAGCTTTACTTATCATAGGGCAAGCTTTATTTTTAAGTGCTACTTTGACTGATCTGTGGTTGGGAAAACCACTAAAGAGTCAAGTATTCAATATTGGTGCTTTTTCGGTCTGTTTTATCCTGCGTCAAGGAATAGATCTGATCGATGCCAAATTATTAGATGATTATGCGCGAAAAAGTGCTAAAGAAATGCGTAAACGATTGTTGGAGAAGATCTTTATTCTAGGGCCTGGAGTGGTCCAAACTCAAGGAACAGGTAATCTGGTGACTTTGACTTTGGATGGGATCTTTCAGGTAGAAAATTACATCAAATTATTATTGAGTAAAATGATGAGTATGGCGATCGTGCCAGTCTTGATCTTGTTAGTAACATTTTGGATGGATATTACTTCTGGGATCATTATGTTGTTGGTGTACCCCTTGATCGTTTTATTCATGGTCATTTTAGGCTTTGCAGCTAAAGCTAAAGCTGACCGTCAATTTTCGACGTTTCAACGTCTATCCAATCACTTTATCGATTCGCTTCGGGGCATTGATACCTTAAAGTATTTTGGTTTGAGTAAACGATATTCTAAGAGTGTTTATCGTTCAAGTGAAAACTTTCGCAAGACTACGATGCAGACTTTGCGTGTAGCTATGTTATCAACTTTTGCGCTTGATTTCTTTACGACTTTATCGATCGCTGTTTTGGCTGTTTTTTTAGGACTAAGATTGATCGATCAGCAAATGTCACTTTTCTATGGCCTATCGATCTTGATCTTAGCGCCTGAATATTTCTTGCCGATCAGAAATTTTGCTAATGACTATCATGCGACCTTAAATGGTAAGAACTCATTTCATGCGATCGCAAAGATCATCCATGCGCCTCTACCTAAAGCTTCTGAAGTCAAGTTGACTTCGTGGCAAGTCAAAGATAGTTTCAAAGTAAAGCAAGTGGGTTTTAACTACGATGAACAAAATGGGATCGCGCCTGTGAGCTTTGCGGTCAAAGGCTATCAAAAAGTTGGGATCATTGGCATGAGTGGTTCAGGAAAAACGACTTTGATCAATTTGTTAAGTGGGTTTTATACGCCTAATACAGGTGGATTTACTGTCCAAGGACATGATCTACCTAACTTGGATCTAGCTGACTGGCGTAAACAAGTCCTTTATATCCCACAATCGCCTTATGTTTTCTCAGATACTTTACGAAACAACATTGCGTTTTATACGCCTGATGTTTCAGATGAAGAGATCTATGAAGCGATCAAAGTGGTCGGCCTTGAGCGTTTAGTTGCTGAGTTGCCTGAGGGTCTAGATACTAAGATCGGGAGCGGAAAACGTGCACTTTCAGGTGGACAAGCCCAACGGATCGCTTTAGCCCGTGCATTTTTGGATAAAAAACGCAAGGTCATGATCTTTGATGAGCCGACTGCACACTTAGATATCGAGACTGAATTGGAATTAAAAGAAAAAATGATGCCACTGATGCAAGATCGTTTAGTTTTTTTTGCTACCCATCGGCTACATTGGATGCATCAAATGGACTATATCTTGGTCATGGATGAAGGAAAATTAGTTGAAAGTGGTACTTATGCGGAACTTTTAGCTAAAAATGGCTACTTCTGTAAGTTGTTAAGTGAAATGAGGGGGGATACAGATGCTAAATAAGTTATCATTTTTTAAAGCTTTGCAACATGATAGCTGGGTCAAGCCGTTTTTGAAGCATTATAAAAAAACACTTTGGCTGGCGATCTTCCTCGGCATTTTAACTTTTATCTGTGCAGGGGGCTTAATGTTTACCAGTGGCTATCTGATCACAAAATCAGCGACACCACCGGAAAATATCTTATTAGTCTATGTTCCGATCGTTTTGACGAGAGCTTTTGGGATCTTTCGCCCCTTATTGCACTATTTAGAACGGTTGACTAGTCATAACTGGGTCTTTAAGATGACCTCAGAGTTTCGGCGTAAGATGTATGATGCTTTGGAACGAGATGCGGTCTTTTTCAATAACAAATATCGCTTGGGAGATATCTTAGGTTTGTTATCAGAAGATGTTGCCCATATCCAAAATCTATATCTGCGGACCCTTTTCCCATATTTTACAGTTTGTGGGCTTTACGTCTTTATCATTGTTGGTTTAGGCGTGATCTCACCGCTGTTTGCTTTGTGGATGCTTGTATTATATGGACTTTTGATCTTTGCGCTTCCCCTTTGGTCGGTTGTTGTCAATGGAGCACGCCAAGAGTACGAAAAACAGCTCAAAAATGCGTTGTACCTTGATCTTACCGATAATGTCTTAGGAGTCTCGGATTGGATCTTTTCAGAACGTGCCAATGATTATCTTAAACGACACGAAGAAAATGAAGCTAAATTGCTTATGACACAAGAAAAGATGCGCAAATTTGAACGGCGCCGTGACCTAGTGGGACAATTTATCTTTTTGGCGATCGTTGTTAGTTTGATCATTTGGGCATCAAGTCGTTTTGGTGGTACTGAGACTGATTCGATCAACTGGATCGCAGCATTTGTGCTCTGTGTTTTTCCGTTGGCGGATGCCTTTATGCCACTGCCAACAGCTGCCCAAGAGACTAACGTGTATTTAGATTCGATCAAGCGTTTAAATGCTTTGCCGAACCCAGAAAAACGCCAAAAAGCACCAGAAGTTACAGCTCCTTATGAACTGCAAGTTAAAGATCTGGTATATGCTTATGCCGATGGTCACCATAATGTGTTGAATGGGGTCAACTTAAAGATAAGTCCAGGGGAAAAGCTGGCAATTTTAGGTCGAAGTGGCTCGGGAAAAAGTACCCTAGCTAGTTTATTGCGAGGAGATCTAACTCCAACAGCAGGGTCAGTGACCTTAAATGCAGTCAAAACGACAGAATTTGGCGATGAGATCGCTAAATATATCGGGGTTATCCACCAAACGCCATATCTTTTCAATACGACTGTAGTCAATAATGTTCGGATCGGTAATGAAGGTGCTAGTGATGAAGAAGTTTGGGATGTTTTAGAGCGAGTAGGCTTGAAAAAATTGATAAAAAAACTGCCTCAAGGACTGGAAACGATGGTCGATGAGGCAGGATTGAGATTTTCGGGTGGTGAAAGACACCGTTTGGCTTTAGCGCGGATCTTACTAAAAGATGCGCCGATCATCATTTTGGATGAACCGACAGTCGGACTTGACCCGATCACCGAACGTGCCTTGGTCAAGACATTCATGGATGTCTTACAGGACAAGACTTTGATCTGGATCACACACCATCTCCAAGGTGTCGAGCATGTAGATCAGATCATCTTTATCGAAGACGGCCAGATCGAGCTACAAGGGGCTCCTAAACAGCTGGCTGACAATAAGCGTTATCAAAAACTTAAACAAGTTGATGAAGGTTATTGATCAGTTAGTTTTCTTCAAAAGGCGTTTGATCAACTTTTCGAGCAAGTCGCGTTTTTGCGAGGCTGGAAGCTGCGAAGTCTGATCGAGCGCTTTTTGTATGAATTTTTCAGCTAGGGCTTTGGCTTTAGTGACGCCGCCGTATTTTAAGACGAGTTGTTTGACAGCTTCCATATCGGCAGCAGTCATCTGCTCTTTTTTAGCTAGATAAGGCATCAATTCGGCTTTATGTTCTTGTAGGACCATTAATAAGGGTAAAGAATAGACGCCAGTTGCAAGGTCTTCCATGACTGGTTTATTTAAATTTTTGCCATCAGAGTAGTCAAGGATATCGTCTAACATTTGAAAACTCAAGCCGATATTTTGCCCGATCCGTTTAGCTAAAGCGACTTGGCGCCGGTCAGCTTCACTGAAATAAGCCCCTTCTTGACAGGCGAGACTAAAGATCGCAGCGGTCTTACCGTTGATATTGCGAAGATAAGTCAAAAAGCTCTGTTCTGTATCAAAACGGGCATTCATTTGGCCGATCTCACCATTTAAGATCTGACGCATCATTTGTGCGTTGACTTTGAGATAAGGCGAGGCGTATAAAGCATCAGCGATCAGATCAAAAAAGACAGTAAATAACAGGTCCCCAGCATACACGGCGACATCTTTTCCAAAAGCAGATTGAATGCTGACTTGACCACGTCGTTTAGGTGAATCGTCAATGATATCATCATGGATCAAAGTTGCAGTGTGTAAAACTTCGATCGAAGCTGCGAGTTTAAGGAGACGTTCATCGGCGATCGTAGTCGAATTTTCCTTGGAAAAGAGCAATAGCAAGGCGGGACGGAGATATTTCCCGCCGTTATTTGCCATCTGTAAGAGAGCGCTTTTAAGTTTAGGATCGTTGACTTCGATCTTTTTTGCGATCAATTGATTGACGATCTGCAGATCATCTTTGACCAACGGATACTGTTGCCAAAAATTTAATTTCATTATTTAGGTTTCCTTCCGACATATTTATCTAGTTTTATTGTACACTATACTGTGAAGACTAAACCAGTACAAAGCGAGGTAATTTGAATGTCACTTAAGGTTTTCCTTGAACTTGTTGAGATCAAGGCCAAGACAGCCAGTGTTTTACCTTTCTTGCTCGGAGTATGTTTTAGTTATTATTATTATCATTCACTTAATTGGGCGAATCTTTTGCTCTTTTTTATCGCAATGTTTTTATTTAACATGTCAGTCGATGCGTGGGATAATTACAATGACTATCATAATGCTCTTGATAAAGAGGAGTACAAACAAAAGACCAATATTATCGGTCGTGAAAACCTATCACCAAGAGAAGTTTTATGGATGTTACTTGGAATGGCTGGGATCGCGACTGTTTTAGGACTAGTATTGGTCGTACGCACAGGGTGGCCGTTATTATTGATGGGGATGTTTTGTTTTGCAGTCGGGATCTTATATTCCGCTGGGCCGCGTCCACTATCGAGTTTACCGGTCGGCGAGTTCTTTTCTGGCTTTACCATGGGTGGAATGATCATGCTGATAAGTATTTATATCAATACTTATCAGGAATTTACGTTTGATCTCTCTGATCTTTGGCGGATCGCCTTATTAGCATTGCCAAATATGTTGTGGATCTCAAATTTGATGTTAGCTAATAATATTTGTGATCTAGCTGAAGATGAGCGCAATCATCGGTATACGATCGTGCACTATTTAGGGAAAAAACGGGCTTTGCAGGTCTATACTGCAAAAAATATTTTGGCGTTGGTCAGTTTATGTTTAACACCATTTATTGGCTTAGCCCCCTATACGGTCTTATTGATCGTTTTAGCACTCCCATTTTTCTACCGGCAAAATAAATTGCTATGGGAAAAACAAGTAAAAACTGAAACTTTTATCACAGCAGTCAAAACTTTAGCTGTAGGTTCGTTTTTACAAGTTATTTTATATCTATTAGGTATCTTATTTAATCTTATTTTTTAACGAGGAGATTTTTTTATGAAAAAAGTAGTTGTTTTAGGTGCTGGATACGCAGGCTTACAAACGGTGCATAAGTTACAAAAGAAAGTCAAGGGGAAAGCTGAGATCATCTTAGTCGACAAAGATGATTATCATTATGAAACAACGGAATTACATGAAGTTGCTTCTGGGACCCAACCGGCTTTGAAGATCACTTATCCGATCGCCGATATCATTGATCCAGCAGTGACGAAATTTATCCAAGATGAAGTAGTAAAGCTAGATGCTACCAAAAAACAAGTGCAACTAAAACAACATGGTATGCTCGACTATGATTACTGTGTCTTAGCATTAGGTTTTGTTTCTGAAACCTTTGGGATCAAAGGCGCTAAAGAAAATGCGCTTGAGATGACAAACATCAAGCAATCATTGGCGATCTATGACCATATTTTAGCTTCGATGAAAAAATACAAAGAAACAAAAGATAAGCGTTACTTACAACTTGTTGTCTGTGGCGCTGGTTTTACTGGGATCGAATTAGCTGGCGCTTTAGCTGAAGGACGCCCAGAATATGCTAAAGTTGCTGGGGTAGCCCCATCAGAAGTTAAGATCACAGTTGTTGAAGCAGCAACGCGTCTTTTACCAATGTTTAGTGAAAAATTAGCTGACTATGGTGTCAAATTAGTTGAAAGCTTGGGGGTTGAACTACTTTGTGGTGCTAAGATCAGCGAAGTGGCACCTGGTGAAGTGGTCTACGAAAAAGATGGTCAGACAAGCTCCTTGAAAGCTGAAACGATCATTTGGACAACAGGTGTTTCAGGTAGTCCCGTTGTTGGTGAATCTAACTTACAAGAACGTCGTGGTCGGGTCGTAGTCACAGATAATTTGACGGATCCAAACTTTGATGATCTTTATATCTTAGGTGACGTAGCGGCCGTGATGGATAAAGAAAGTGGACGTCCATATCCAACAACGGCTCAGATCGCTACTGTGATGGCGGTCTATGCAGCTAAAGATCTCGAATCACAGATCAATGGGAATGGTCATTTGAGTACACCATTTGTTTATAAGAGCAAAGGAACAGTCGCTTCAGTTGGTAATACTCATGGTTTTGGTGTGATCGGAAAATTGGAAGTTAAGGGTTATCCAGCTTCGATGATGAAGAAAATGATCATGAACAAGTCACTCTTTGAGATCGGTGGCTTCAAAGAATTTATTGCTAAAGGTCGCTTCGACTTATACCACTAATTTTTTAAGTAAAGAACGTAGAATCAATTGTCTGCGTTCTTTTTTTGTGCAAATATTCAATAATTAAAAGCAAAACATGCAAGCGCTTTACGTACTTTGGAGTATAATTATGGTATAGCAATGATTATTGGTATTTTTTGATTTATATATGTTGCCCAAGCCTTATTAAAGGAGGTGGAGGTGCATTTTAAATGCACTTATCAATGAAAGTATGTATTTTTTCAACCTGTATCGTTGATCTGCTTTTTCCCAATGTAGGTCAAGCGATGGTCGAAGTTTTAGAGCGTTTTGGCTGTGAAACGGTCTTTCCTAAGGGGCAGGTCTGTTGTGGTCAACCAACGTATAACAGCGGTTACAGTAAGGAAACGATCAAGACATTTTACAATGAGATCGATGCGTTATTAAGTGTGGATGCTGATTACATTGTTGGGCCTTCGGGGTCATGTGTCGGGATGTTAAAGGAATACAAGGATATTTTAAAAGATGATCCTAATTATGCCAAAAAGGCTCAGATCTTACATGATAAGACCTATGAATTCTCACAATTTATCTATCGTGTGTTAGGGGTCTTAGACTGTGGGGCTCAACTAGATGCAACTGCCACTTTCCACCGCTCTTGTCACATGACACGGTTATTAGGTGAGCGGACGGCGCCGTTTGTCTTGCTCGAGCATGTTAAAGATCTTGAGATGATCCCATTGCATAATGTGCAGTTATGCTGTGGCTTTGGTGGAACTTTCTCGGCCAAAGAACCCGAGATCTCCGAAGCGATGGTCGATGATAAGGTCAATAATATCGTAGCTACGAATGCTCAGATCTTGATCGGAGCAGACCAGGCATGTTTGATGAATATTGGTGGCCGGATGAATCGTCGTGGTGAAAAGATCAAAGTGATGCATATTGCAGAAGTTTTGAATCATAATGTCGATCTTTCCCGGGTCAAATACGTCAAGGATACGGATCACCAGATGGTACCAGCTAATGGAAGCGGGGTGTTTTAGATGGGCTTAAAAACAAGTGAACTTTCATTTGACGAACGTGTAAAAAATGCCAAAAAAGACAAATTTATGCGTGCATCAGTGGCTAAAGCCCAAGATGCGCAATTTGAAAAGCGGACACGTGCCCGCGAACAACTGGGCCATTGGAATGAGTGGCGAGAGTTAGGTGAGCAGATCCGTCAGCATGCCGTTAAACATTTACCAGATTATCTTGAAGAATTCAGCGAAAATGTTCAAAAAAATGGCGGACACGTTTATTTTGCTAAGACAGATGCCGATGCAACCGCTTATATCAAACAAGTCGCACGTGAGAAAAATGCCAAAAAAGTCGTTAAATCTAAATCAATGGTCACGACTGAGATCGATCTAGACAAGGAATTGTTGAAGATCCCCGGACTTTCAGTGATGGAAACGGACTTAGCGGAATTTATCTTACAAGAAGACGACTGGGATGAACCGACCCATATCGTTTTCCCGACCTTGCATAAAAATCGCGATCAAGTGCGAGAAGTCTTTCAAAAGATCGGCTATGAGGGCGATAATGACCCTGAAAGTATGGGACGTTTTGCTCGGAGCTATTTACGCAAATATTTTATGGAAGCTGACTTGGGTATCACCGGTTGTAACTTTGCGATCGCCGATAACGGAATGATCAATTTGGTCACTAATGAAGGTAATGCTGACCTCACGATGGCGTTACCAAAGACACAGATCGTTGTCATGGGGATGGAGCGGATCGTTCCCGGGCTAAAGGAAGCAGAAGTGTTGGATAACTTACTTTGTCGTAGTGCGGTCGGTCAGAAATTGACAAGTTATTGTACTTTTAGTGCAGGAAAGCTAGACGATGAGCTTGATGGCCCTGAAGATTTCCACGTAGTCATCGTTGATAATGGCCGTTCTAATGCGTTGAATACAGTTTTTGAACCGATCTTACAATGTATTCGTTGTGGGGCTTGCTTGAATGTTTGTCCTGTTTACCGCCAGATCGGGGGTCAAGGCTATGGTTCGATCTATCCAGGACCGATGGGTAAAGTTTTATCCCCGATCTTAGATGGTTACGAAAACTTTGGTGAGTTACCATATGCTTGCAGTTTATGTGGAGCCTGCACAGAAACATGTCCGGTCAAGATCCCACTGCATGATCTGATCTTGGAACACCGCAAAGTCGAGATGAATAAACTTCATTTAGATCATAGTATGACTAATGTTATCTTTAAGACGATCAGTGTCGGGACTAAGGCTCCGATCCTCTTTAAGGGAGCTTTGATGGGTGAACATTTGGCAATGAAACCATTCTCCAATAAAAAAGAAAATAGTGTTGAGAACCTTTATCCAGAAGGAAAGATCGATAAAGTTCCAAAGATCGCACCGAAGTTGATCCATGGTTGGGTCGATATCAGAGATCTGGCTGAGCCACCGAAGCTAAGGGAAAACTTCCGTCATTGGTACGATCGACATGAAAAAGAACGGAAGCGAGGCGAACAAAATGACTGAAACGATCAAAGCAAATGATCCTAAAAATCGCGAAGAATTTCTAGATCTTATCGCCAAAAAAGCTGATCGTCCCCGCCATGAGCTAGCAAATGATCCGCTAGTATTTATCAATGATCTACCGGAGACGACGCTATCAGGTCTTGACCAAGATGAACTATTAGCCTTAGCCAAGACCAATAGTGAAGCGATCCATGTTGATTTTAAGACAGTACCGGTAGCTAAGCTGAGTGAAACGCTAGCAAATTTCTTACATGAAAAGCAGATCCGTAGTTTAATGTTGCCGACTTTTGCGGATGAGAAGTGGCAAGAATATGGTATTTTAGATTGGCGTAATGCACTAGACCTAGATAAAGTGTATTTTTGGGATGCCAAACGCGGACGAGATAACTTAGTTGATGCTGATCAAAGTGATGCAGCGATCGGTTTTGCTGATTATCTCTTAGCTGAATCGGGGACGATCACAGCTGCAACAGTTAAAGAACAAGGTCGAGGCTTCCATTTCTTACCGACGCATTATTTGGCGATCATTCCCAAAAGTAAGATCTTACCGCGGATGCGTCAAGCAATCGACCGCTATGACGAAGCAATGAAAACTGGTAAACTCAAAACTTCAAATATCAATTTCATCTCAGGTCCGTCTAATTCGGGAGATATTGAAATGGTATTGATCGTGGGCGTCCACGGTCCACTTGATATGACTTATGTCGTTGTAGAAGATCTATAATTACGCAAGAGAGGCTGTTTAGGCCTCTTTTCTCTTGAGTTCAAGTATTAGGCTACTAACGGATTTTTGGCTTGATTAAGCTTGAGAGAAAAAGTATGATTGATATGTAAAAAAATTGTGATGATGTTAGGGTGAAATCGAGTGATCTTGGGGATCGGAAATGATTTAGAATGTATTGATCGGGTCAAGCAGATGTTAGTCAAGTTGCCCAAAACAGCAACTAAGATCTTGACTCCAGCAGAATTAACTGTTTTTTTAGAGCTATCTCCTAAACGTCAGGGAGAGTTTTTGGCGGGACGTTTTTCCGCTAAAGAAGCATACAGTAAGGCTGTGGGAACTGGGATCGGTCAAACTGTCAGTTTTTTAGATATTGAGATCTTAAATGATACTTTGGGCCGGCCGTATTTTTCGCATCATCCCCTAGAAGATGAATGTAATGCATTTATTTCGATATCACATACCAAAGAACATGTTGCCACTATGGTTGTTTTAGAAAAAATCAAGTAAGAGAGAAGATGATCAAAATGGTTGTAGGTTTGCACCGCAACGCTCATGTAAATGTTGATCTAGCTGCGATCAAACATAATATCGCAGTTGAATTAGCTCGCATGGATGAACAACAAGAACTTTTTGCTGTCGTGAAGGCCAACGCTTATGGGCATGGGATCGTCCCCGTTGCTAAAGCTGCAAGACAAGCGGGAGCGACTGGCTTTTGTGTTGCTCTGATCGATGAGGGGCTGGTTTTACGTGAAGCTGGCATCGCTGAAACGATCTTGATCTTGGGTGTTACGCCTGCTAGAGAGGCTACTTTGATGGCTAAATATGATCTTTCAACTGCTGTTGGAGATCTAGAGTTTCTGATCCAGGCACAAAAAAAATTGGCTCAAGCTGGTGCTAAGCTCAAAGTTCACTTGGCTTTAGATACTGGTATGGGACGGATCGGTTTTAGAGATCAAGCTAAATTGAGTCAAGCGATCGATTTTTTGCACGAACACACAGCACAATTTGAATTTGAAGGGATCTTTACGCACTTTGCGACTGCCGATGCTAAAGACCAAGAACACTACAATTACCAGGTGAAAAAATTCAATGAGTTGATGAAAGTCGTAACGACTAGACCGCGTTATGTCCATGTGGCTAATTCAGCAGCTGCGATGTGGCATACAGATTGTGGGGGAAATGTTGTTCGTTACGGTATCACGATGTATGGCTTAAATCCTTCGGGAACAGAATTAAAACTGCCAGAAACTTTCAAGCCAGCGTTGAGTTTAGAAAGTGAATTAGTCGCGGTCAAGCAGTTGCAACCAGGCGATGGAGTCGGATATGGGAAAACCTATACTGCCTCTAAGCCAGAATGGTTAGGCACTGTGCCACTCGGTTATGCTGATGGTTGGTTGCGGCGAATGCAAGGTTATCATGTATTGATCGCAGGCCAACCATGTGAGATCGTAGGGCGAGTGTGCATGGATCAGTTTATGGTACGTCTACCCGATAAATTACCGCTAGGAACAAGGGTGACCTTGATCGGACAAAATGGTGAGCAAAAGATCACGGCACAAGATGCAGCTGAGTATGCGCAAACGATCAATTATGAGATAGTCTGTGCACTATCCGAGCGGTTGCCGCGCTATTACAAATAAAATATACTTTTAAACGCATTTATGTTAAGATTGCGATAACTAATGGTCACGGAGGGCTAGTCATGGTGGAAGATGATTTGAGAAAGAAAATGGCCGTGTTGCAATATCAAAATATTAAGGAATTTTGTGAATTCTATACTATTGAGGTGGAAGAGATAAACGACCATCCCGAATACGCTGAAAGGATCGAAAAGTATCATACAGCTTTGGAAGAATTGATCGATGGTTACGGTCAAATGGGGGGCTTGAATCAAGAAATTTGTGGTATTTTCGGCAGTTGTGATTTCGATGCCGATTATGGATCGGTGAGCTAATAAATAAATTAGAGAGAGTGATCCTATGGTAAAAGAACTGGTTAAAAGAGGAGATATCTTCTATGCCGACTTGTCGCCTGTAGTAGGTTCTGAACAAGGTGGAATGCGACCTGTTCTGATCATCCAAAACAACATTGGAAATAAATTTAGTCCAACAGTGATCGTAGCAGCGATCACGTCGAAGATCTCGAAGCCTAAGATGTTGACCCATGTGGCTTTAAAAGCGGCACCAAAGGGTAAAAAAGGCTTAGAGAAAGATTCGGTCGTACTACTAGAACAATTACGCACTTTGGACAAACAACGTCTCCGGGATAAGATATCCCATTTAGATGATTCGACTATGAGATCGGTCGACTATGCACTCAAAGTAAGTGTAGGGTTGATCGATATACATACACGAAATAATAGCGATAAAAAGCAAGAAAAAACATATAATCGCTAATAAAGAGCGCCGGTCTAGCAGGAGATCGGTGCTTTTTGTTTAAGAGAAGTGGCGCAAAGTTTGATACAATATAGTTAGATGAATTTGTGAGGTGAGCATTGATGGAAAAAGACTTTGAATACCAAAAAATGCTAGCAGGTGAGCTTTATCTAGCTGGAGGTATCTTGCCAGAGCATAAATCAGTCCATGGCAAAAAGATCGCACAACAGATCAATCAAACCCCGATCGCAGATAAAGCTAAATTAAAGGAACTGGTCAAACAGCTTTTTGGAAAAACGGGTGAAAATTACTACGTTACACCACCAGTTTACGTCGATTATGGCAGACATGTGAGTATTGGTGAGAATTTTTATGCCAACATGGATTGTATTTTTTTAGATGTTAACCAGATCACGATCGGTAATAATGTAATGCTTGGGCCACGGGTCGGACTTTATACGGCTGGTCATCCTTTAGATAGTCAGATCAGAAATGAAGATCAGCTCGAGTTTGGTCTTCCGATCGTGATCGAAGATAATGTGTGGCTTGGGGCAAATGCTATTGTTTTACCGGGAGTCACGATCGGTAAAAATACAGTCATTGGCAGTGGAGCTGTGGTAACTAAGGATATTCCAGCAGATAGTGTAGCTGTTGGTAATCCAGCTAAAGTCATTAAAAAGCTGGGAGAAGCCGAGCGTAAATATTGGCAGGCACAAAAAGCCACATATTTAGCTGCTAAAGAAAAATTTAATAGCTTAGATTAGCTTGATAGCAACTGAGTTTTCGGCGATGAAGACGACAGTTGCTATTTTTGTAATAATGGCTCAAGAATTTCGTGGTATAATATTTTTAATAACGAACAAAGGTTTGATTTAGGGGGTAGACGATGAAATTTTTACATACAGCAGATTGGCATATCGGAAAACGACTCCACGAATATCCATTGGTCAAAGAGCAGCAAGATGCTTTAGCTCAGATCGCTCAGATCGCTCAAAAAGAGCAAGTCGATGCAGTAGTCGTTGCTGGTGATCTCTATGACCGCTCTTTACCGAGTGAAGAGGCAGTGACGTTAGTGAATCAAGCCCTAAAGGATTTGAATCTAACAGCAGATCTTCCCTTGTTAGTGATCAGTGGCAATCATGATTCAGCAGTACGTTTAGCGACAGGCCAAGAGTGGTTCAAGCAAACCAAACTATACCTGCATACTAAGTTATCCGAGGCGTTTACCCCGATCGAATTTGAGGATACGCAATTTTTCCTATTACCGTATTTTGAACTTCAAGAAGCGCGTAACTATTTTGCAGATGAAAGCATAAGTGATCTGACTTCAGCGATGAAATTAGTCGTAGCAAAGCTAAAAACTAAATTTGATCCGGCTAAAAAGCAGGTCTTAGTTGCCCATTTTTTTGCAGCTGGCAGTTTACGGTCAGATTCAGAGACTAAGATCGAAGTGGGCGGACTGGATTCAGTGCCAACAAAGCTCTTTAGTGATTTTGATCATGTGGCATTAGGCCATCTGCATGATAAGCGAGCATTGGATCTGCCAACGATCAAATATAGTGGGAGCTTACTGAAATATTCGGTGGCTGAAGCTAATAGTCAAAAAGGCGTTTGGATCGTGGAAACAGAACCTTTTTCGTGTAAATGGATCTCATTAGCTCCACTAAATGATATCTGTTGTTTGGAAGCTTCGTATGCAGAATTGACGACAAAACTTTATCAAACTGTGGCACAAGATGACTATGTAGCGATTGAATTGACTGATGAACATGAGATCATTGATGTGATGAATAAATTGCGCAAGTATTATCCACGGATAGTTGAATTGAAGCGCAAGAAACGTCTGGTCCACACTAAACAAGCTGAAAAGATCGAAAGCAAGAGCCCACTGGAGCTATTTACTGATTTCTTTGTTCAAGCTACTGGTCAAGAACCAACGCAACTCCAGCAAAAATGGGCTAAAGAAAGTCTACTAGAGCTAGAAAAGGAAGGTGAGTAGGGATGCGACCATTAGAATTAAAACTCAAAAATTTTGGACCTTATGTGGATGAGACCGTTGATTTTACCCGCTTTGAGCAGGCACCGTTGTTTTTGATCACGGGTAAGACCGGGAGCGGTAAAACCACGATCTTTGATGCGATGTGTTACGCGCTTTTCAATGAAACTTCGGGTAAGAAACGTCAAGCCTTCCAAATGCGTTCTGATTTTGCTAGTGACAAAAAAGAGACCAGTGTTGAATTTACCTTTGAGCATCAAGGGAAGATCTATTATATCAAGCGCCAGCCAAAACAAGTTTTAGCTGGACGTGGGGGCAAGCCTGTTGAAAAAAAGGCAAAAGTCGAACTGATCTATCCAGGGCCTG
Organism: Ligilactobacillus murinus DSM 20452 = NBRC 14221; assembly: GCF_001591685.1. GTDB lineage: Bacteria > Bacillota > Bacilli > Lactobacillales > Lactobacillaceae > Ligilactobacillus > Ligilactobacillus murinus. The sequence continues at coordinate 18,362 of NZ_BCVJ01000030.1, forward strand.
CTGAAGAAAAGTTAGCTATCCAAAAGATCCCCGAAGCCAGACGCTTTATTGATGAGCTGTTACATTTGACGGCAGAACAATTTACCAAAGTCATTTTGTTGCCTCAAGGTGAATTTCGCAATTTCTTAGCAGCTGATAGTAAGGAAAAAGAAGAGGTCTTGCGCAATTTATTTGGCAGTGAACTGTTTGAACGCTGGACTGAACAACTCAAGGCAAAATTTAAAGAGCAAAATGCAAAATATCAGCAAAAAGAACAGCAACTAATGCTGAGCATGCAACAAGCTGATTTTTCCAGCGAAACACAGATCCCTGAATTATGGCTCGAACAGATCAAAAGCTGGCTCGAACAAGTCAACGCCCAATTGGCAGAGCAAGCTAAGACCTGGCAGCAAGCTAAAAAAGAAAATGAACGCTTGCAACATATTTTGAGTAAACAAGAAGAGCTTCAAAAAAGTTTTGATCTATTGGAAAAATTACAAGCTAAGCAGGCTGATCTACTAGCCAAAGCCCCTAAACGTGAAGCTTTACGTCAGCAAATAGTCATTTTGAAATGGGCGTTAAAACACCAAACAAACTTTGAGCTATTGGAAAATAATAAGGCCACCCTTGTTAAAACTAAACACGATATCCAAAAAACTGAACAAAGCTATGCAGAGCTAAAAAACGAACAGCTAAGTTTAGCTACTAAATTAGCAAAACACGAAGTTAAGCATAAAGAAATAGCTAACTATCAGTATCAATACAAACAATTGGAGACTAACTTACCACTATATAAAGTTGTTAGTGAGCTTTTGACCGCTCGAAAAGAGGTTGAAGCCAGACAGAGCGTTTTGGTAGCTGAAATTCAAAAAACAACGACGAGCTTGGATAAAAAGCAAGCAAAGCTAGCTACTATCAAAGCAAAACAACACGCGCTCACAGAACTGATCCAGGAAAAAGGCTCGTTGGAAACAAAATTAGAAAAGCTAAAGTATCAACAAGTAGCATTGACCGAGCTTTTGCAAAAGCAAGTGGACTTGGACAAGCGCCAAACTAATATTAAAAATTTGCAAAATGAATTAGCTGATGCAATCACTATCAGCCAAAAAGCTCGGGCTAAGGCTCGTGATCTAGCCAATCAATTAGCGGATCACTATATTTTTGTGGCAGTCAAAAAGCTTCAAGCAGGTAAACCGTGTCCGGTCTGTGGGAGTTTAGAGCATCCATCTCCGGCTAAAGTCAGTGAAGTGGCGAGGATCGATGAAGAACAAGTCGAGCAAGCTAAACAACAGGCCCGTAAACTGGAAGATACAGTTACCGCTTTGCAGGCCCGAATAAATGAGTTCAACGCTGAGACTGTTGAGCGACAAAAAGAATTTGAAACGAAACGGCAGGCCTTTTTTGAAAAATATCCTGCTTTAGAAAAAAGTGAGTTAACTTCTTTAGAGGATAAACTGGCACAAAATAAACACGAATTGATCCAAGAGATCACGATACTTACAGATAAAGAAAAAGAAGCAGCAAGCTTGCAAAAACAACAGGAAACACTGGAGCAAAAAAGTGAACAAGCACGATCAAAGCTGACTGAGTTAAATGAACAAGCACAAGCAGCTCAACTTGATAAGCAAACCTTGATAACACAATTAGCCGAAAAGCAAGCTCAGTTGCCAGCAAAGTATCAGACGGAAAAACAAGCTAAGGCCCAACTAAGAATTTGGCAACAAAAGATAGCCGAGTTTGAAGCGCATTTAGCCGACTTGAATGCACATATAAAACAAACTGAGCAGTCACTAGTGGCAACTGAGACTAAGTTAAATGAAGCAAAACAACAAGCAAAAGAACTACAGCAAGTGATCAGCCAAAGACAGGCTGACTTAGAAGCGGTCTGTGCAGTCAAAAAAGTGACATTAGCGGAATTAAAAGACTTGCTAGCCCAAAGCGTCCAACTTGAACAGTTAGAAAAAGCTTTAGCTGATCAGCAAAAAGAGCTAGACTCTATCAATGGACAAGTGGAGATCCTTTCAAAACAAGTGGCTGGTCAAAAACAGCCTGACTTAGAGCAAACTAATAAGAAATTATTACAGGCAAAACGAACAGAAGCTAAGTTACAGCAGCTGGTCGCTGAGCTAGAGCATAAATATAGTACCAATACCAAATGCTATCAACAAGTAAAATCGCTTTTTGAACAACAACAAGCTGAATTTACACAGTTAGGGCAGTTAAAGGAACTAGTCGATGTTGTTACGGGGAAAGGTGAACAAAAATTGGGGTTTGAGCGTTATATTTTGCAGACCTATCTCAAGGAAGTTTTGCTAACAGCTAATGTGCGGCTAGCTCATTTGACTAATGGTCGCTATGAATTATGCTTAAATGAAGATACTGGACGTGGTGCTTCGAGTACGGGGTTAGAGCTAGATATTTATGATGATAACGCGGGTAAAAGACGTAGCGTCCATACACTTTCAGGGGGCGAGAGTTTCCTAGCTGCTTTAGCCTTAGCTTTGGCACTAGGAGAGGTCATCCAAAAGAAGAGCGGTGGGATCGAGATCGAAGCGTTATTTGTCGATGAAGGTTTTGGTTCGCTCGATCAAGAAGCTTTACGAGTTGCCTTAGAAACTTTGCAAACGATCGAGGGAAAAAATCGCATGGTCGGGATAATCAGTCACGTTACCGAATTAAAGGCGCAATTACCATATCAGTTACAAGTTGTTACTAAAGGTGAGCGAAGTACTTTGCGGTATGTGACGACAATTTAGTTAGATTTGAGGAAAAACGATGCAATATCGTACACATATAACAGTCTCACTGGCTGTAGGCTTGCCAATGCTAGCTGCAGTCGATCAAGTGACATTTATCAATACTGCCGCCTTAGTCTGTGGTAGTGTTTTGCCAGATATCGATCATCCAAGGTCATTTATCGGTAAGCGGAGTCAAGTTGTTAGTAAAGTAGCCAATAAAACATTAGGTCATCGTGGAGCGACACATTCGTTAGTTGTGGCAGCCGGAGTCTACTTACTGGCTTTATTTATTGCTAAAGCATATTTAGCGAGCGCAGCGATGCATTTACCTTTTTGGCTACTGATCGGCTACCTTTTACATTTAGTCGAAGACAGTTTCTCCAAAAATAGTATCCATTGGTTTTGGCCTTTTTCTAAATTCAAGCGAAGTGCACGTAAACGATTATTTTATTATCGAACAGGGCATGTGAGTGAGTATTTGATCTTGGGCTTTGCGCTATGCCTTTTACTGATCGAGTTGAATTTACTATGGTCAGGACATCTAACAAGTTTATTTGATCATGGTTTTGCAGCTTCACTTAAGCTGTTGATAGCTAAGTTACAGCTTCTTCTTTTACCACGTTGAAATACTAAATACTTGACATGAAAAAGTAGTTGATGATTTTTTTTTTAAAATAGCGTATCATCTAAGTGAGAAGTCAACAAGAAAGGACAGGCTATATATAATAGCGCGGGTGGAGCCAATGAAAGATCAATCATTATTAGTATCTTCAGCACAAAAGTTAAAGCAACACGGAATAAAATCAACACCACAACGCCAAGCGATCTTAGCGTATCTGATGTGTTCAGATGAACATCCGTCGATCACGATGATCCATCAATATCTGCAAAAGCAAGATATCAAGGTGAGTTTGGCGACTGTGTATAATACCCTCGAATTGTTAGCAAAGGCTGATCTAGTATCTGAAGTGGCTTTGGATAGTGCGGGGCATGTGAGGTATGATTATTTTGCTAACCCCCACTATCATTTGATCTGCTTAGAGTGTGGTAAGATCGAGGATATTTTTGATGACACTTACTTAGAATTAGAAAAACTGGCTCAGGCTCAAAGTGACTATGAGATCGTTAATAGTCGCTATGATGTGTATGGTATTTGTCCAGAATGTCAGCAAAAGAAAGCTAACACATAAATTTTCTGGAGTAAGTAGCCGGTTTTGTGCTATAATCAATCAAGATATTTTATTATTTGCGATGAAGTAGAAAGTAGCAGATCTCATCCCTATCACAGAGAGCCACTAGTGCTGGAAGGTGGCATATATGTTTTTTGCGAAGTACACTATGGAGCAACAACGGGTCATTCCGATATCGATGACAGAGTTGGTTACATTTTATGTAGCAATCTGGGTGGTAACGCGGAAATTAATTCGTCCCTGATGATTTTTCATCGGGGACTTTTTTTATTAAAAGGAGGATCTTAAATGGAAAATATTTTAGAAGAATTAAAATGGCGGGGCGCTGTCAACCAAGTTTCAGATGAAGCTGGTTTAGAAGAGTTATTGGCTAAAAAATCGATCGGTGTTTATTGTGGTGTCGATCCGACTGGTGATAGTTTGCATATTGGACACTTGATCCCATTTATGATGTTGAAACGATTCCAAATGGCTGGCCATCGTGCGCATATCTTGATCGGTGGTGGTACTGGTTCGATCGGTGATCCATCGGGTAAGAAGTCAGAACGGACTTTGCAAACAATGGAACAAGTTCGTCACAATGAAGAAGCTTTGACAGGACAAATGAAGGCTCTCTTTGGCAAAGATAATATCACGATCGTTAATAACTATGATTGGTTAAAAGAGATCAGTTTATTAGATTTCTTGCGCGATTATGGTAAATTGTTCAACGTTAATACGATGTTGAATAAAGAAGTTGTTGCTAGCCGTTTAGAAGTAGGGATCTCTTATACTGAATTTACGTACCAGATCTTGCAAGCGATCGATTTTCATCATTTGCTAAAGACAAAAGATGTGCAACTTCAGATCGGTGGGGCTGATCAATGGGGCAATATCACAGCTGGGATCGATCTGATCCACAAAATGGAAGGTTCAGATACGCAAGCATTTGCCTTGACGATCCCATTGATGTTGAAAGCTGACGGGACAAAATTTGGTAAAACAGCCGGTGGTGCAGTGTGGCTTGACGCAGAAAAAACAACACCGTATGAATTCTACCAATTCTGGTTGAATCAAGACGATCGCGATGTTGTTAAATACTTGAAGTACTTTACTTTCTTGGACGAAGCTCAGATCGCCGAATTAGAAAAGAAACTTGAAGAACATCCAGAATTGCGTGAAGCTCAAAGATGCTTAGCAAAAGAAGTGACCGAATTTGTTCACGGAAAAGAAGCGGTCGTGCAAGCTGAACACATTTCTAAGGCACTCTTCTCAGGTGAAGTGAAAGCTTTAACTGCTGCTGAGATCGAGCAAGGCTTTAAGAATATGCCGACAGTTGAGATCAGTTCTGAACCGGAAAACATCGTTGAATGGCTCGTTAATACAGGAATCGAAAAATCTAAACGTCAAGCTCGTGAAGATGTAACTAATGGAGCGATCTATATCAATGGTGATCGAATTCAAGATCTGGATGCAATGATCGATCCAGCAGCAAACTTTGATGGAAAATTTGTGATCGCCCGTCGTGGTAAGAAGCGTTATTTCTTGGCTCGTGTAACTAAATAATTTTTAAAAAATCTGCAGATTTTGTGTCTGCAGATTTTTTTTGAAAAAAATTTTCTGCGGAAAATGTAAGTGTTTTACTGAGTAAAAAACTATTTTTTGGTCAAAGAGATGCTGATTTATCGAGTAAAAAACGAACAATAATATTTAGGCGTGATTTATGTTCGTTTTTTAAATGGGAGAAAGTGAAATTTTATGCAAAAAAATTTAAAAGTAGGGTTGACGTTTAAGCTAAAAGTGAGTATAGTAGTTCTTGTCATTGAGATGTGATCAAACATTTCAAATCGCTTAAAAATTAATTCAAAAAACTTGTTGACATTGAGATGCAAGTTTGGATATAATAATTAAGTCGATAAGACATGACGATGAATTTTTATTCAAGATAATGAATAAAAATTGA
>NZ_BCVJ01000031.1 GCF_001591685.1 Ligilactobacillus murinus DSM 20452 = NBRC 14221
GGCAAACAGGCAACTGATCGGTTGTTAGCTCAAGGAAATATTACTCAACAGACTAAGGTGCTAGAAGTTGCTTGTAACAGGGGAACGACAATGTTAGAATTAGCTCAAAAGTACGATTGTCAAGTGATCGGGATCGATCTAGATGCAAAAGTAGTTGCTAAAGCTAAAGAAAATATTAAACGTTACGGTTTGGAAGAGAGACTCTCGGTTCAGCAGGGGGAACGCTTTTAAATTACCGTTTGCAGCTGAAACATTTGATATCGTGATCAATGAAGCGATGTTGACGATGTTTCCTGACGTTAGCAAGCAAAAAGCGCTTGCTGAATACTATCGTGTCTTGAAGCCTGGCGGAAAGTTATTGACCCACGATGTTAGTTTAATTAAAGAAGATCTTGAATTAGTCGCTAAATTAGGCCAAACGATCAATGGTCATGTTACACAATTGACTAGAAGAAAATGGGAAGAACTATTTAAGCAACAGGGCTTTTTAGTCACTAGTCAAGTTGGACCGATGAGTCTGATGGATCCACGTGGAACGATCAGAGACGAAGGGGTGCTGGGAGCGTTAAAAATCATAAAAAATGGTTTAAAACGGGAAAATCGTCCCCAGTTTCAGGCAATGTACAGGTTGTTTAAAGAAAATAGTTTTAATTATATTACAGGTGTAAGTACTAAATTGGAGGAAAATGATCAATGGAATTTTTAACAGGTGATCCTAATATTGAGTTGTGGGAAAATTTGGTCGCAGGACCAGCGTTAACGGTCACACATTTAGTTATTGCTAAGGATAAGGCAGTACCGCAACATTTTGTTGATTTTGATGTAATAGTAGTACCGATCAAGGGCAAGGTAGAATTTTATACTGAAACTGGGGACTTTGAGATCATCTATCCAGGCAAGCTCGTTAAAATGAAACCCAATGAAAAGCATGCCTTAAAAGCGCAAACTGATGCTGAATTGATGGTCATCAAGATGAAACTGGATAAGTAAGTTAGAGTATTTACTGATTTTAATATAGCTAAAACGTGTTCGATGATGCAATGCTTAGTGAATAACGAGGCACCACCAATTTACGGTGGGGCCCTCGTTATTTATATGGCGCTGATTACATCGTCGAACACGTTTTTTGCGTTGCAAGTTGGCACAACTGAGTGTGACACGAGTGCATTTGGATTTTGTTGTAAGCGTATACTTTAGAATTTAAGATTAAGTTGTAAACATAAACAGGAGGTATTACGACATGGATGACGCAAAGAACAAAACATCACTTAAAGCTCGGATCCAAAAATTAGGAACTGCACTTTCAGGAATGGTGATGCCAAATATTGCTGCCATTATTGCATGGGGACTTATCACAGCGATCTTTATGGCTGAGGGCTGGTTCCCTAATAAACAGATCGCTGAACTTATCGGCCCAATGTTGAATTATTTATTGCCCCTCTTGATCGGTTATGTCGGGGGAAGAATGGTCTATGAAGAGCGAGGAGCGGTCGTTGGGGCGATCGCGACGATCGGGGTCGTTGTTGGCTCACAAGTTCCGATGTTTCTTGGAGCGATGATCATGGGACCGCTTGGTGGATGGTGTATCAAGAAATTAGACAGTATCTTCCAAGATAAAGTGCGTTCGGGGCTAGAAATGATCTATAACAACTTTACCAGTGGGATCATGGGGATGCTCTTAGCGATCGTTGGGGTCTATGTAGTCAATCCGGTCGTTAATACCGGTAGCATGCTGATGGGTGAAGGCGTTGACTGGATCATTTCAGTTCACTTACTGCCCTTAGCTAATATCTTTATCGAACCAGCTAAAGTTTTATTCCTAAATAATGCGATCGGTAACGGGATCTTAGTTCCATTAGGGATCCAACAAGCCGCAAGTGCTGGTAAATCTGTCTTATTCTTACTTGAATCTAACCCAGGCCCGGGGCTAGGTGTCTTGTTAGCCTTTACGTTCTTTGGTAAGGGTAATGCTAAAGGTTCGGCTCCAGGAGCTGCTTTCATCCAGTTCATCGGTGGGATCCATGAAGTTTACTTCCCATATATCTTGATGAAACCAGCGATGTTTTTAGCCGTGATCGCCGGTGGGGTGACAGGGACATTCACTTTCCAAATGTTTGGTGCTGGTCTTAAAGCCGCTGCTTCCCCAGGTTCGATCATAGCGATCCTAGCGATGACGCCAAAAGGTAGCTATCTTGGCGTGCTAGCCGGTGTAGTTGCTGGGGCTGTGGTGTCCTTTATCATCGCAGCGATCATTTTGAAACATGACCGCTCTACTGCTGATGAATTTGAAGCCAAGCAACAAGAGATGGCACAAATGAAAGCGGAGTCAAAAGGAAAAGAAACACCAACTAACTTGGCACCAGCTGATTTTTCTGGGATCAAAAAGATCATTTTTGCTTGTGATGCTGGGATGGGCTCTTCGGCGATGGGAGCTTCTTTACTGCGAGATAAGATCAAAAAAGCAGGTATTACAGATGTTTCGGTCACAAATACGGCTGTTAGTCGCTTACAAGATGAACCTGATCTCTTAGTCGTAACTCAAGTTGAATTAGCTGAACGTGCAGCTCAAAAAACCCCAAGTGCTGTACATGTTCAAGTCGGTAATTTCTTAAACAGTCCGCGGTATGACGAGATCATCGCGCGCTTAAAAACTGAGACCTTGATCAATGAAGAGACTGGCGCTGAGCCTAAAGCTACTACTGGTTCAGAACTTGAACTTTCTAATGTCAAAGAGATCAACTTCATTCGACATGATCAAAATATTGGAACCTCAACAATGGCAGTCAGTCTTTTCAAAGATAGCTTGCATAAAGCGGGTAAAAAAGTACCAGTCAAAGCAGTTCGCTTAGATGAATTGGTAGATAGCTCAGAGCATTTAGTGATCGTCACTAAGGAAGCTAAAAAGAACTTAGATATCCGTTATACCAATGTTCAAGTGCTCGTAGTTTCGGATCTGTTGACTGACGAAAAATTAGCTCAGATCATTGCTGGTTTAGCTTAGGAGGTTTTAGAGATGGAATTAAAAGAAAATATGATCTTGTTAGATCAAGCACCAGCGACCAAAAAAGAAGCGATCCGCTTAGCCGGTGAATTATTGGTCAAAGAAGGCTGTGTTGATGAACGTTACATCGATTCGATGATCAAACGAAACGAAGATGTTTCAACTTATATGGGCAATTTTATCGCGATCCCCCATGGTACGGATGAGGGGAAACGTTTCATCAAAAAAACCGGGATCTCGGTGATCCAAGTGCCTTTAGGGGTAGATTTTAGCAATGATGAACAAGTGGAAAATCTAGTAACAGTAGTCTTTGGGATCGCGGGGGCAAACAATGAGCACTTAGAGCTGTTATCACAGATCGCCTTGTATTGTAGCGATGTTTCTAACGTAGCAAAATTGGCGGATGCCACAACTAAAGCAGAGATCATTAATTTATTGAAAGAGGTTGGATAATAATGAAAGCATTACATTTTGGCGCAGGAAATATTGGACGGGGTTTCATTGGTGAAGTATTAGCGAAAAATGGTTTTGAGATCACATTTGTTGATGTAAATGAAAAAGTGATCACAGCTTTGAATGAAAAACATGAATACCTTATCCAATTAGCAGAACCAACTAAAAAACAAATTAAAGTTACTGGGGTCGCTGGGATAAATAATGCAAAAGATCCTGCCAAAGTAGCCCAAGCTTTTGCTAAAGCAGATATCGTGACCACAGCGATCGGACCCAAGATCTTACCTTTGATCGCTCCATTGATCGCAGCTGGGATCAGACTCAGAAGAAAAAATGATAATTATCAAAAGATCGATGTGATCGCTTGTGAAAATATGATCGGTGGTTCGCAATTCTTAAAAACCGAGGTCTATAAGCACTTAGACGCAGCAACTAAAGCTTTTGCGGATGAATATATCGGTTTTCCAAATGCAGCGGTCGATCGGATCGTCCCGCAACAAAGCCATGCCGATCCGTTATTTGTGGTCGTTGAACCCTTTAAAGAATGGGTCATTGATGAAAGTCAATTAAAAGATCCAGCTTTAAAACTAAAAGAAGTCCACTATGCCAAACAGCTTGAACCTTATATCGAACGCAAATTGTTCTCGGTCAACACGGGACACGCAACGGTAGCGTACACGGGGCAAGTTTATGGGTATGACACGATCGGTGAAGCGATAAAAGATAAAAGGGTCTTAGACCAAGTTAAAGCTGTACTAGCCGAGACACGGGAATTATTGTTAGCTAAATGGGATTTTGAGCGCGCTGAACTGGAAGCTTATCAACAAAAGATCATCGAACGTTTCGAAAATCCGGAGCTTTCAGACGAGATCACGCGTGTTGGACGGACACCGATCCGCAAGTTAGGCTATGACGAACGCTTCATTCGTCCGATCAGAGAAGCTAAGTTGCACGGTTTGAGCTATCAAGCACTTTTAAAGACAGCCAGTGATATTTACCGCTTCAATGATCCAGCTGATCCAGAAAGCCAACAGCTAAAAGAGATGTTGACGACGTTACCTTTGATCGAGGTGATCTACCAAACAACTGGGTTAGATAAACAAAAAGATGCTGCACTGCTGGCAGAATTAGAAGCGCAGTGTGAACGATAACTTTGCTGACTACTACCCTTAGTTTGGGGTGGTAGTTTTGTGTTACTACCTAATATTTTAAATATAAAAAATTAAAGGCTATACTGGGGGTAGGACGATGAGAAAGCAAGGTGATGAGACGTGGTAAGATTGACCAAGCGCCAGGAAGTGATCTTGACCGAGTTAGTGAAAAATGCTCCTGAGGGGATCGCACTTTCACAGTTGAGTAAGATCACCAAAGTCAGTCGACGTACACTATACCGGGAATTTAATGAATTGAGTTTGTATTTGCAACATCTCGGGCTAAATTTGCAAAATGAACAAGGACGCTATGTTTTAGTGGGGGAAGATGTAGCTTTGAAGCAATTACAAGTGATATTAGGGATGCAGACCGAACTAATTGAACCACTTAAACCAAAGAGTCGTCAAAATGCTTTGGCAGCCTTGCTGTTATTAGCTGACCAACCGCAAAAGATCATCAGTTTAGCGTTAGAATTGGACGTCAGTGAAGGGACGATCCAACGTGATCTAAGTGGGTTAGAGGAAGCATTTGCTGGTTTTGCGATCAAGTTGCAGCGCCAAAAAGGTGTGGGTGTTTGGCTAGAAACGACTGAACTCAAACGGCGTCAGTTTTTAAGTGAGATCATGTTGAATGAACTCAATGATTATCAATTTTTTGCTTATCTAGATGATAAAACAACGATCGTACCCGACTTTTTCTTACGATTATTGCCTAAAAAGATATTACAACAATGTTATCAAGGCTTGGAACAAAAGGTTTTACCAAAATTAAAGGTCACTTCGGATCATCAAGTATTGCAATTAGTTATCCTTTTTGCGATCTGTTTGGTGCGAAGTAAAAAGCATCCCGTAAAAGTAGAGCTAAAAGACCAACTCTTGCGCTACCAAGGCTTGGTCTATGCTTTTTTGAGTGCCGTAGATGAAGAGCTTGAACAAAATGAGCTCACTTATTTAGCATATCAACTGAAAAAAGGTGATCAAAATGCCAAGAGTTTTACCTATACTGATGAGTATGAATTAGCAGTCTCCCTTAAGGTCAAGGCACTGATCGCATTAGTCTCGCAGGAGATGAAATTTGATTTTTCACGTGATCTAGTCTTTTTTAAAAAACTCAGTCGCCACGTGATAACGCTCTTAAAACAGTCGCACCAAGGTCTACCAAATGTTAGGATCGAGACTTTAGCGCGGATAAAAAATGATCATCCAAAATTATTTGCTTGTGTCAAACGAGCTTGGAAGGAGATCTTTTTTGAACAAACGATCAGTGAGACTGAATTACAACTGATCTTATTATATTTTGCTAGTCAATATGTAGAAACTAAGCGCTCAGATAAGTTAGCGGTGCTGCTTGTTTGTGAAAACGGGATCGGGACGTCTTCACTTTTGAAGCAACGTTTGAAAAAAGAGCTCCCACAAGTTGAGCATTTCAACCTGGCCCGGATCCAAGAACTAAATGAGCTTGAGCTAGCAGAATATGATATCGTATTGTCGACGTTACGCTTGCCGGGATTTCCCCGTGAATACCAGATCGTTAGTCCATTATTGACCAAAGAAGAACTTATGCGATTAAAGACCTATATCAAAGATTACCAGCGTAAATATTTTGCTAAAGTAGCGACTAGAAAAAACAAGCAGTTCAACGGTAAATTGCCGCAAACTTTGAGCTTTATCGCAGCGACAGCCTTTTTTTGCACAGAATTAGTTAATGAGTTACAGGTCAAAAAAGTTGATAATACTGGACTTGATCTGCAACAGACCATTGAAAAGCTCGTAAGTAAGATCGGTAACAATATTATTTTGAATGAAGCCAAAGTGGTGACCGCTTTAGAGAAAAGAGAACGCTTAGCTCCGATCGGGTTGCCGGATAGTTCGTTAGCTTTATTGCATACGACTAGTTGTGCGATCAAGCGTTGCCACTTTGCGATTTTCGAGCTGACTGAACCGATCACGATGCAAGCGATGGATCAACGCCTGATCGCCGTCAAGCGCATGTTAGTGTCATTAGCACCAGAAAATATGTCTCAGATCGAACAAGATGCTTTGGGAACGATCAGTAGTATGATCATCATGAATGATGACGCCTTGACTTTATTTGAACAAGGAGATCAAAAAACACTTCAAAGTGAGCTGGCTAAGCGTTTCTTAAAAGAAATCAAATCTGGTATACCAATTTAAATATATATTAGTTGACAGAAGAATTTCATTGCGCTATATTTAGTCTTGTTACTTGATGTAACTAACTTCTATGAGATTTGAAAATAATAATTAAGGTATATACCAATTTGAAAATGCGAGGTATTGAATTATGTGTGGTATCGTTGGCGTAACTGGCAATGAAAATGCAACAGATATTTTATTAGATGGATTACAACAATTAGAATACCGTGGCTATGACTCAGCCGGTATCTATGTAAATGACCAACAAGGTGATGGCTTTTTAGTTAAGGAAAAAGGTCGGATCGCTGATCTACGTGCTTTAGTTGGTCCAGAAGTCAAAGGCTCGACTGGGATCGGTCATACACGTTGGGCAACACACGGAGTTCCAAGTGTTAAAAATGCTCACCCTCATGTTTCAGCCGATGGACGTTTCTTCTTAGTTCATAACGGTGTGATCGGTAACTTTAGCCAATTACGCGATGAATACTTGGAAGATGTTGAATTAAAGAGTGATACAGATACAGAGATCATCGTGCAATTGATCGGTAAATTTGTTGCTGAAGGGATGGATACTTTAGCTGCTTTCCGTAAGGTTTTAGGCTTAGTTGATGAAAGTTCATCCTACGCATTCTTATTGATGGATAAAGAACAACCAAGCAAGTTATTTGTAGCTAAAAACAAGAGTCCATTGTTACTTGGTGTAGGTGATGGCTTCAACGTTGTTTGTTCTGATGCTACTGCGATGCTTGAACAAACTCATGATTTCATCGAATTGATGGATGGTGAAGTCGTAGTAGTCGAACCAGACAAGATCTTGATCATGGATCCCGCTGGCAATGCCGTAGAACGTGAACCATTCCATATCGATATGGATCCACAAGCTGCTAAAAAAGGCGCTTATCCATATTACATGTTAAAAGAGATCGATGAACAACCAGGTGTGATGCGCACTTTGATCCAAGAATACGTTAACGAAGATGGCTCAGTTAAGATCGACCAAGAACTGTTGGATGCTCTATCCAAGGCAGATCGTTTATACATCGTAGCTGCTGGGACAAGTTATCATGCTGGTTTAGTGGGGAAAGAGTTATTTGAAAAATTAGCTCATATTCCGACTGAAGTTCATGTGGCTTCTGAATTTGCTTATAACCCACCATTGTTGTCTGAAAAGCCATTCTTTATCTTCTTGACCCAAAGTGGGGAAACAGCTGATAGTCGCCAAGTGTTGACACAAGTTAATGAATGGGGTTATCCAAGTTTGACGATCACCAATGTGGCTAACTCAACGCTTTCACGTGAAGCAACTTATACTTTGTTGTTACACGCTGGCCCTGAGATCGCTGTTGCTTCAACTAAGGCTTACACCGCTCAGATCGCTTTAGAGGCTATTTTAGTCAAAGCTTATGGTGAAGCCAAAAACATCAAGGCTGCTAAGGACTTTGATGTTGCAGGTGAATTGACAAAAGTTGCTAACGGGATGCAAGAATTAGTTGATGAAAAAGGTGACATTGAAAAAATCGACCAAGATATGTTTGCGACAACACGCAATGCCTTTTATATCGGTCGTGGTGTGGACTATGCATTAGCCCAAGAAGCTGCTTTGAAGCTAAAAGAAGTTTCTTATGTTCAAACTGAAGGATTTGCTTCAGGTGAATTAAAGCACGGCACGATCGCCTTGATCGAAGAAGGTACACCAGTCGTAGCGATCATCACTGATCCTAAGACTGCAGCCCATACACGAAGCAATGCACAAGAAGTTATCGCGCGTGGTGCAAATGTCTTATTCATCTCCAGCCGTGATGTAGCTGCTGAAGGTGATCAGATCATCTTACCAGAAGTTGATCCATTGTTATCACCACTTGTTTCAGTCGTACCAACACAATTGTTGGCTTACTATGTAAGTTTACAACGTGGTTATGACGTGGATAAGCCACGTAACTTGGCTAAGAGTGTAACGGTCGAATAAAATTATCTATGCAAAAGTCTGTTTCCTAAAATGGAAGCAGGCTTTTTTAATGGCTTAGGGTCAACGTTTTAGGCGTTTATCCTAAGCTTTTTTGTGTTTATGAGATTTACTTATTTTAATTTAGTTTAAAGAAAACGAATTTTATGATAAGATATTTATTTAGCGAAGTATTATTTTTTTATAAATGAACGAATATAGGATAGATAAAAGCAGTATTGGCAATTTTGGGGGAATACTTAGATAATTAGTTAAAAAGTCAGAACAATATTAAGATGTGGATCGAATAAAATATCATTAATAAAGAGGGTAACGGTGAAAAACAACAATAATATTTTTATAGGGATCATAGTCGTGATCATCTTCATCATCTTATTGATGGTGGGACTTTCAGAATTGAGCTCACTGGCAGAGATAAATAGTAGATCACAACAACAAATAGAGCATAGTTCTAGAAAAAAATTTCAAAGTAAAATAAGCATTAGCGACAGTGTGAATAAGTTTTTAGTGATCTTTTAGCCTTGGTGTCTGACCACTACCTTGATTTAATTTGAAATATTTATATAAAAATATGATAATAAACATATATTGTTAAAGGGTGGTAATAAGATGGCAAAAACAGTTTATTTTGCAGCTGGGTGGTTTACACCAAAGCAAAACGCAGCCTATGAACAAGTAATGGCAGCGATCAAGGAAAACAAGACGATAAATGATGCAGATAGTTATGTTCCTTTGGCGCATCAATATAAGGGATTGCGCGTGGATGAACACCCTGAATTACTAGAAGATAAAGAATGGCAAATAGCAACGTTCAACGGGGACTGTGTCGGGATCAAGAGTTCAGACATCTTCTTATGTACTTATCTACCAGATGAAGAAGATATCGGTTGCGGGGTCGAGTTAGGCTTAGCCAAGAGTTTAGGCAAATATATCGTGTTGGTGATCCCAGATGAAGATTACGGTAAGCCAATAAACTTGATGAGTTTTGGCGTTGCTGATACAGTCATCAAAGTCTCCGAACTAGCGGATTTTGATTTCAATAAACCATACTACGACTTCTATGAAGGGGCAGTATATTAGAATAATGACGACCACTCTATTTTTAGGGTGGTTTTTATTTAAGAAAAGCCCCCATCAGTCGAGTTGTTTATCCAGTCGTTCCCCCTAAAACAGAGTATTCGTTGACTGAATTGGGGAATAGTATAGTTTCGCTCGTAGTAGCATTATGCGATCGGGGCGAACAGTATTTGGATAACTTTTAAACTAAAGAGCATGAGATGATCCAAAGAGGACCTACCATTGGCATCGTGGTAGGTCCTCTTTGGATCGTCTCTATAAGTTAAGTTGTCACATTTAGTCAGTGGTGGTTGACGTGAGTGGTGAAGAGTAAATATTGATTTATTTATATAATTTACGACTTAGTTCCACCTTCATTGTCGGCTTCACCACTATCCCAGACTTTAGTTGCATAGATCGAGTTAAAGAGTAGGGCTGCTTGCAAGGCAACTTGGGAGAGGTAAGCCCCTAAAGAACCGATGTCAGTAGCTCC
The DNA here is from genome assembly GCF_001591685.1 of Ligilactobacillus murinus DSM 20452 = NBRC 14221. Classification (GTDB taxonomy): domain Bacteria; phylum Bacillota; class Bacilli; order Lactobacillales; family Lactobacillaceae; genus Ligilactobacillus; species Ligilactobacillus murinus. The sequence goes on from NZ_BCVJ01000031.1 coordinate 10,275, forward strand.
AGTTATGACTTGGAGGCTTAGGATCGACCAGTAGAGGATATTGGCAATGTTGACCACGATCCAAAGTGACCAATTTTCTTGGTATTTCAAGATGTAGAGCAGTTGCGCGATGAAACTGACGACAAAATTGATCGAATCAAAATACGGCAGTTGTCCGTGTAATAAAGCTAAGATCCACCAGCCGATGAGCCAAGCGACAAAGGCACCGCCAAAAAGTTTTTTGCGACTGGCAGAAGAAAAGCGATGCGTTGCTTGGTCGTGGCCCCACATGAACCAGCCAATGGGTTGTGAGATGACATAGAAGATATCCATCGCAAATGAACCATAGGCATGACTTATCCAAGCAATGTAAGTCATGGCTAGACACTGGATCGTTCCAAAGATAAAAGCGATCTTGCGTCCTTTCATCCCATAAACGAGGGATAATGTGCCCGTGACACCTGAGATCATACCGATCAAGCTATCGGGAACGACCAAAAAGACAGCCAGTTGGATCAAGATCAAAATGCTGACATAGATAACTTCAAATTTCTTCCAATTGGTAAATAATTGCTTATAAAGCCAAGTATTTGTCATGTTATCCACCTTCCTTTCATCTTTTATGATAGTCTGTTTTATTTACTAAAGCACGTTCCTTGCCCAGATAAATGTTAAGAAAAATAAGATTTTCCTTTTACATTTAACAAACTAGTATTATAATAGTAATTGTTTTCGGGATGTAGCTCAGTTTGGTAGAGCACCACGTTCGGGACGTGGGGGTCACAGGTTCAAATCCTGCCATCCCGATCAATTACTAGTTAGAGTCGTACCTATGCAGGACGGCTCTTTTTGTTTAAGGGGGAGAAAAATGAAGCGTTCGGTTTGTTTTTTGATGATCGGGACTTTTGTTCTAGGTGTCAGTGGGTGTAGCTATCATGTGACGTGGGGCAAAAATGGCGTCAAGTTATCAGTCATACCTAATAAAAAAGCAAGTTCAGCCAAAGAAAGCTCAAAAATGCCTAGTCAAAGTAGTATTGTTAAGCGTTATACTAAAGAAGAACTCAAACAGCTTACAGCGGATCTGTTGGCCCCCTATGAGCAAAAGGGTTATACCAAGGAAAAAAGCTTTACGGGAACTAAGGCACAGTATGCTAAATGGGAAAAAGATCCGACTAGTCCAACAGCTAAATATGCTGATCAAGCTATCTCAGTTGAGCAGGCTAAAGGAACAGGCGATCAGTTCGTCTATTTTTGCCCAGCTGAACATGTTGCGTGGGCTGTGATCTTGATCGGAGATTCTAAGTCATAAAAATGAGAAGGCTATGTCTACTAGATTTTTATTGTAATCACTTAAGATCATTACTGTATAGTACAAATAAATTATTTGTAGGATGATTTTAGTAGTTAGTGATCAAATTGCAATGTGGTAAACTATTTTTAGATTTTTGGCTATCTAGTACATGTTAGAATAAAAATCAATAGTTTTGAAAAAAGAAGGGATGAAATCATATGTCAAAAATTGAGCCAAAATTATTTGATGAGCTAAAACAGACTCTTAAGACATTTGGTAACAAATATTTTGTAGGTGAAGAATTAAATCGTGCTAAGCTTTCAGCAGACTTGCGAAATTATGATGAAAAGTTGTTATCACGCTTATTTGAAGTGGCATTTATTAGAAATCACTATATCAAAGAAGTAGCCAGAGAAAAAATCTTTCAGGTCGAGCAACTAGAAGAAGCTGTCATGTATAGTGACTATTGGGATACAAGCTATACGAAATACGAAAATCGTATTGGACTAACATCTGGTGGTAAATTCATCGCAGACAATGAAGATGTAGTGTTGGATTTTCCGTTTAAAGATGGTGTTTTGACTGCTGGTATGACCAAAGAAGATAAAGAAGAAGGCTATGATGATGCATTTTTAAATGAAACGATCGAAAAAGATGAAATAGACACACTTTTTGATAAAAAAGTACTTGTCAATGTCAAACGATACGGCGATAATCTGTCAGAGCAGAGCAGAGCAGAGCAGAGCAGAGCAGAGCAGAGCAGAGCAGAGCAGAGCAGAGCAGATAATATGATTGTTCCTTTTGATAAGGAGAAGGACAATCTCATTATCAAAGGGAATAATCTGTTGGCGCTACATACGTTAAAAGAGATGTATGCTGGGAAAGTTAAGTTGATCTATATTGATCCACCTTATAATACGGGGAAAGATTTTGCATACAATGATAAATTCAATCATTCGGCATGGTTGACATTTATCAAAAATCGCTTAGAAGTGGCTTGGGAGTTACTGGCTGATGATGGAACTATTTGGATCTCAATTGACGATAACGAGAGCCACTATCTAAAAGTTTTAGCTGATAGTATATTTGGCAGGGAAAACTTCTTAAATGAAATTATTTGGCAAAGAGCATATGCTCCCGTTAATCTAAAAAAGACATTTTCTAGGAGTCACGATACTATTCTAGTCTATGCTAAAAATAACTCATCAGATAAGGAACTTAATAGAATTCCAAGAAAGCAAAGTATGGTGGCCAATTATAAAAATCCTGACAATGACCCACGTGGTGTTTATAAAGCAGATAATTTTTCAGTAGGGCCTGCTGTTGAAAAAAATATTTACGAAATAACAACTCCAAGTGGACGTAAGGTATTACCGCCTAATGGTTACTCCTGGCGCTTTTCCAAAGAGCGGTATGAAGAACTGTTAATGGATAATAGAGTATATTTTGGAAAAGACGGTAATTCTGCGCCAGCTTATAAACGATTTTTATCGGAAGTAAAAAAAGGTGTTGTTGCGCAAACTCTTTGGACGTATCAAGAAGTCGGTCATAATCAAGACGCTAAAAAAGAAGTAAAGAAATTATTTGGAGGTCAAGCGGTGTTCGGAACTCCTAAACCTGAAAAATTGATTCAACGTATTATTCAAATCGGTTCAAATGAAGATGATATTGTCCTAGATTTCTTCATGGGATCAGCAACTACTCAAGCCGTAGCTTTGAAGATGAAACGACGCTTTATTGGTATCGAACAGATGGATTATATCAATACGGTTTCTGTTCCACGGCTTGAAAAAGTGATTGCAGGTGAGCAAGGTGGCATTTCAAAGGATGTCAACTGGCAAGGTGGCGGAAGTTTCGTCTATGCTGAATTATTCCAGAAAAACATGGGTTACTTGCAAGATATCATCCATGCGAAAGACTTAACAGAATTACAGTCTGTTTGGGAGCGTATGCTGAATGGTATTGATGGTAAAGGCAAGGCTGATATTAGCTTTCGAGCTGATCTTAATAAAATAGATTGGACAGCTGGCTTTGATGAAAATAAGCGCTTGCTGGTAAAGATCCTTGATAAGAATGGGCTCTATTACAACTACTCAGAGATCGATGATGAAACAGTTCGTGATTTAATGTCTAATGAAGATTATCAGTTTAACAAGCATTTCTATGGTGAAGAGCATGAGTGATTTTATATATTGGTTTCAGCATATTTCTTCAAATAGTTGGCAAAATTTTTGGTCGGTTATTGGGGCGTTAATAGGATCTGTTGCAACTATTTATGGTGTAATACTTACATTTAGATATCAAAGAGAAAAAGATAAGCAAGATAGGATAGATAAGATCAAACCTATTATTTTTGTACGTTTAACTGATAATGATTCAAATAATCAAGATGAAACAAATGGTGTATTTCAATTTTTTCAAGTATTAGAGATGTTCACCGATAAGCAAAAGTCAGAAAAACGAAGTCTGGAGTTTTCTTTTTATGTACAGGGAGATTATCCTGCAAAAAATATTAAATTTAAGGGGTTTGAAATCACAGAGGAAAATAATAATACTTTGAATCTTGGGACAGAGATCAAGGTACGCTCAGTTTTTGAGACAAAGGAAGGTTCAAAAAAGCTTTGGAATTTTGCTCCGCTTAAAACAAATGTTAATTGGAAACGAGAGCAACTAACGGTTTTTAAAAATGAATCGAAGAAAATGGAGATATTACTCTTATATAAAAAAGTTCACTTAAAACAATTCCAGCAAAAATATTGGAATTTACCGTTTGATATAACCAACAAGCTTTTCTCAGAACTTGTTCCAGTAATAGCTAGATTTAGCTACGAGGATATTGATGGAAATGAATATGAAGACTTAAGTATAAAGTTTTTTACAGGATTAACACTACAAAATGAGCTAGTAGAGCCATTTATAACACAAGTAGCACCTTTTGCTGATAATCCTTTGGTCGATAAATTTGTTGAATACCAGACTAACCAAAGCATGAAGGAGGTAAGAAATCATGGTCAAAACTAAGAAAAATCAGATACTGCAGTTCCCACTGATCGAAGAAGCAAAAATTGAGGAAACGTCGCTCTTTTCTGCTCATCAGGGCTATGAAGTGCCTAGTTATATTGATGAGAACCTGCACCATGATCTACGTTATTATCAACAAGCAGCGATCCGTAACTATCATTATGCGTTGGCTAAAAAGTTGCCACCCCAACATGTCTTGTTTAATATGAGCACTGGGTCAGGTAAGACCGATCTAATGGCAGCCTTGATTTTGTATCTCTATAAAGAACAGGGGTATCAGAACTTTTTGTTCACTGTTAATACCAATTCAGTTTTGATGAAGACAAGAGACAATTTAGTCGATCAGACGAGTGAAAAATACCTCTTTGATAAAAAACTTGTAATTGATGGTCAAAATATCAAGATAAAAGAAGTTGATCGTTTTGTCCGTCAACCGCAGAAGAACACTATCTATATTAAATTAGAATCTGTTCAAAAAGTTTCAGATGATCTATTTGTTCTAAAAGAAGGTAAAATGGGACTTGAAGATTATGAAAAAAGTCCAGTGGCGATCTTAGCTGATGAAGCACATCACTATTCGGCAAGTACAAAAAAAGAAAAAACTGATGAAAACACTTGGGAATCAGCTATTAATAAAGTCTTGCGTGCTAGGGATGATAAAGAACAAAAAAATATTCTCTTAGAATTTACGGCAACAGTCGATTTTGACAAGGAGGTTATCTACGAAAAATATAGAGATAAAGTCGTATATCGTTATCCACTAGCTAATTTTATGCAAGATGGGTATTCTAAACAGGTCAAACGAATCGAAACATCGGCAAATGATTGTGAAAAAATGCTAAATGCAGTCTTATTATCGCAATTTAGAAAATATCGTGCCCTTGCCGAAGGGGTCAAGGGGACATTTAAACCCGTTATAATGTTTAAATCACCTAAAGTAGCTATTTCAAAAGAAGCCCATCAGTTATTTAACGATGTGATCGCTAGCCTGACTGCAGATGAGCTTTTAAAATTTATTCAGCACCAACAGTTGCTGGATAGTAACGATAGCTCAGCTTTGGAATTAGCCTATCGTTATTATTTGAAAAATAAGGATATATTAGATATGATCGTGCGTGAGATCAAACATGACTTTGATCCGCGAAATATCTTAAATGCTAATGATGCAAGTGGTAATATGTTGGAAAAGGGACAATACGAAGCTCTAAATACGTTGGAAAGTCCTAATAACATCTATCGGGTCGTCTTTGCTGTGGCAAAATTGACTGAGGGATGGGATGTTTTAAATCTTTATGACATTGTCCGTATTGAAAAAGAGGCAAAAACTAATAGGGCAGCTACCATGGTCGAAGCTCAATTGATCGGGCGAGGTGCTAGATATTATCCGTTTGAATTAAGTGGTAAAAGAAGTTTTAAACGACGCTTTGATGATGATCCGTCAAATGCGTCATTGATCTTAGAAACGTTACATTATCATACTATGAATGAGCCTCAGTATCTTAAACAGTTGCGTAATTCTTTAGAACAAATGGATCTTCCGACAGGTAAAGATGAAAAAAATCCACCGATCGAAATCAAAGTAAAGCCGACATTTAAGCGAACTGATGTCTATAAACACGGTAAGATCTACTATAATGAGACAAAAGCAGTTGAAGATAGTTACTTTGATAGTCTTAAAAAATATGGGATCGATCATAAAAATGATGTGAGAAGAGTTTTGTATTTTGGCACTCGAGAAGTTGGATACAAAGATATTAGTGGTGAAACAGCTACAAAAGAGCTTTATGTTGAGCGTTTTGATGCAAGATTTGTAAAGAAGGCTATTCAGAAGTTAGAATTTTACCGTTTCAGTAATCTTAAAAAATACCTACCTCTGTTAAGATCAATGGATGAATTTATCTATGGTAAAAACTGGTTGAATGCGGATGAATTGAAATTGTATCTTACGGTCCCTATTGAGTTTAGCGCAAAAGATATTACTGCCAATGAAGTATTACAAGTTGTAGTTGATCTGTTGGCAGAATATGCCAGGAAGATAAGTTCGGGATATGTGAAACAACGTGGGACAAACCGTTTCATCGGTTATCCGATCAAAGAATATCTTTCAAATTACAAGAAGCGAATTCCACAAATGGATACCCAGACTCTGCTGACCCCGCAGGATATTAACAATTATGATATGAATGACGCTGATTATGATTTTTATGTATACGAAAAAGCGATAGTAAATCGACTCGAATACAGTTTGATTGAACGGATAAAAGGTCATATTGCTGAACTGAGACAAAAATATGGTAAGGAAGTGTATTTAGTTCGTATGGACGAACAAATGCATCGTGGATCGGTCAAAGCAGAGCGACTAAAACTGCATCAATTTGGTGATTTGACCCGCCGTGATGGGACTTTAACAGAAGTTCATTTGCAAGGCTTTCAACCTGATTTTATTCTTCTCTTGGAAGATGAGAATTTTTATTTTCAGATATTTATCGAGCCTAAGGGAATGAGTGGTGAGCGATTTGAAAAGGAAAGATGGAAGGAAGATCTATTGCTTTACTTAACTGATCACCAAGCAGAAATTGAATTTGAAGACGGAGCTGGTAATGTAAAGATCAGTGGTGTGAAATTTTTTACTAAAGATGATGGACAACACACAGTTTCAAACTTGGTAAATACTCTTTTAAAAGAGAACATACATTAAAAAATCAGTGATCTTATCTATTTAATAATTGCATAAAAAGTCTCGTAATTGTACAGAAGCTTTTTATCTGGTTCATCAAATGGAAGTGAGATCGATTTTTTGTGATCCCTACCTAGAAATTAGCGCTAATTCATTGCCAAGCATGGTGGATAGCGTTTATAATTATAGTCAAAGTTAGTCAAACAGATCGAGGATAGTTTTATGCAAAATCGCAATATTTCCGATATAATCGAACGATATTTGAAGAGTATTCTTGCTGAAGCTTCCCAAGTTGAGATCAAACGTTCTGAAGTCGCAGACCAATTTGACTGCGTGCCTTCGCAGATCAATTACGTGATCAAGACGCGTTTTACTTTGCAAAATGGCTATTTAGTCGAGAGTAAGCGGGGCGGAGGTGGGTATATTCGGATCGCCAAGGTCGATTTGATCAGTGACCCGGATATTTTAGATGAATTGATCGAGTACGTTGGGACGAGCATCAGCGAGACCAAAGCATTTCAGATCATTCAAACGCTCTATGAAAATGAGCTATTGACACATAAAGAGGCACATTTAGTAGCGACTGCGATCGAGAAAAGCACGCTAGCACTATCCGACAATGAGTTAGAAGAGGCGATCCGTGCCAAGATCTTGAATCGCATTTTAAATCGTCTGCGTTGTGCTGATCAATAATAGAAAGAAGGGGATCTTATGGATTCAACATCTTACACACCGAGTGCTAACCAAGTCTTGTTACTTGCACAAGAACAAGCTAACTACTTCAAGCACCAAGCGATCGGGACCGAACATTTATTATTGGCCCTTGTCTTGGAGGAAAATGGTGTTGCCGGTCAAGTTTTAAGGCAAAACCTTGTAAGTAGTGTCGATATCAAAGAAGAGATCGAGCGGCTCGCAGGGTATGGGACTTTGCGCCGTCAAGCACCAGATAGTTATTTACCATATTCACCAAAATCCAAGGCCGTCTTAAATGATGCCTTGCGCCAAGCGATGATGATGGGTTCGTCTAAGATCGGGACCGAACATTTATTATTGGCACTATTAAATGATGAAAATATTTTATCTTCACGGATCTTGTACAGTTTACAAGTCGATACCCGACGCTTGCGACAGTTGTTGTTGCGCCAATTAGGCATGACTGACCGCCAACGTCAGCATTTAGCTAAGCAAGCTAATGAAGCCAAAAACCGTTCCAAGACAGAAACATTAGATGGGTTAGCACGGGATATGACGGCGATCGCGCAAAATGAAGATACCGATCCAGTTATCGGGCGCACAAGTGAAGTCAAGCGGGTGATCCAAGTTTTAAGTCGCCGGACGAAAAACAACCCAGTATTACTAGGTGAACCTGGTGTGGGTAAGACGGCGGTCGCAGAAGGTTTAGCGCAAGCGATCGTCAAGGGAGATGTCCCTGAGAATTTGGCGAAGAAACGCTTGATGATGCTTGATATGGGCTCACTTGTAGCTGGTACCAAATACCGTGGTGAATTTGAAGATCGCTTAAAGAAGATCTTAGAAGAAGTCTACCGTGATGGCAATGTGATCTTGTTTATTGATGAGATGCATACTTTGATCGGTGCTGGTGGGGCTGAAGGGGCGATCGATGCCTCTAATATCTTAAAACCTGCTTTAGCGCGGGGCGAAGTTCAAGTCATTGGGGCTACGACATTAGATGAGTATCAAAAATACGTTGAATCTGATCCCGCTTTAGAACGGCGCTTTGCAACAGTTATGGTCGATGAGCCTGACCAACAAGCGACACTTGAGATCTTAAAAGGTGTGCGTTCCCGTTATGAAAAGCACCATAAAGTCAAGATCGACGATGGTGCTTTAGATGCGGCCGTCAAGTTGAGTTCACGTTATATCACAAAGCGCTTCTTGCCTGATAAGGCGATCGATCTGATGGATGAAGCGGCAGCGCGGTTGCGGATCATGAATGCTGAAAAGAGCAGCAAGTTATCTAAAACCAAAGCTAAGCTAAAAAAAGTCAGTGATAGCTATGACGAAGAGATCTTACACGAAAACTTCGATGGTGCGGCTAAATTACGCAAAGAAGTTTTGAAATTAAAAGAAAAAGTTGAAAAACTCACAGCTAAACAAACCGAAGAAGAAGCAAAAGGCGAGTTTAAAGCTGTGGTGACCCAAGAAGATGTGGCAGCTGTTGTCTCAGAATGGACAGGCGTGCCCGTTACTCAATTGACCAAGACTGAAAGTCAACGACTGGTCGGCTTAGAGAAGATCTTGCACCAACGTGTGGTCGGCCAAGATGAAGCTATCAGTTCGATCGCTAAAGCTATTCGCCGTTCGCGCAGTGGTTTGAGCGATCCGACCCGTCCGATCGGCTCATTTATGTTCTTAGGACCTACTGGCGTGGGGAAGACTGAGTTAGCTAAAGCCTTAGCTGAAGCAATGTTTGGCTCAGAAGACGCGATGATCCGGGTCGACATGAGTGAGTACATGGAAAAATACTCCACCAGTCGTTTAGTCGGTGCTCCTCCAGGCTATGTTGGTTATGATGAAGGGGGACAATTGTCCGAAAAGGTCCGCAATAAGCCATATTCAGTCGTCTTGCTAGACGAAGTAGAAAAAGCCCACCCAGATGTGTTCAATATTTTGTTACAAGTTTTAGACGATGGTTATTTGACGGATTCCAAGGGTCGAAAAGTCAACTTTAGAAATACGATCATCATCATGACCTCTAACTTAGGTGCAACTGCCTTGCGGGATGAAAAATCCGTTGGGTTTGGTGCAGGCAATGTCACTGATGATTACGCTGCAATGTCGGCTAAGATCAGAGAATCGCTCAAGAAGAGCTTTAGACCTGAATTCTTGAACCGGATCGATGAGATCGTCATCTTCCATTCACTTGAAAAAGATGAGTTGCATCAGATCGTGAAGTTGATGGCAAAAGATATCATCAAACGGGTAGCTGAACGCAATGTGACACTAAAGATCACGCCAGCTGCGATCGATGTGGTGGCTAAGGCTGGTTTTGATCCAGAATACGGGGCTCGTCCGATCAGACGTGCCTTGCAAAACGAGATCGAAGACCGCTTAAGTGAAGCCTTATTAGAAGGCAAGATCGTCACAGGTTCGACCGTCACGATCGGGGCTAAGAAAGGCAAGATCACTTTGAACGTCAAAGATCCAAAAGTTGAAGCAGCAAAAGAAAAAGTGAATAATTAGTTATTATCTAAAAAGTCGTAGTGTTCGCTACGGCTTTTTTATTACGATATTCCCAAAGAATATACAGATCGAGCTTAAAAAAAACGGAAATCGTTTATTTTTTACGGTTTTGGTAGTACAATATTCATGAATATTATATCTACGCTGTAATATGAAAAGTGTGATGGGATATGGGGATGCTGACGATAATAGATAAAATCAGGAAAGGAAAAGCTATATTTTTCTCCAAATATATAGCAAGGTCAAGGTATGTATGATGAATTACTTCAGATAATCAAAGGGGGAATAGAAAAAAATCCCCAAAAGGTCTTTAATTATTCAAAAAAATTGGCTGAAACTTTGGAAAATGAAGGTGACAGAACTCTCAGTAAAAAAATAAATAAAGTATTAAAAGAAAACGATATGCGTTCAGTTACTTTGGATAGTTTACGCCAAAAACCATTTGACAAGGATAGTCATCTGGATATAGTTGACGTAAAAATGCCAACAGATGAGTATTACGAAGATATGAATCTATTTTTTTCTGAGTCTATTGAAAATGAGATTTTATCATTTATTCAAAGCTATAGGAAAAAAGACAGTCTGATCCAAAATGGTATTAGTTTTAATAATAATTTATTATTATGTGGCCCACCAGGGACGGGGAAGACATCAGTTGCAGATTTCATATGTCAAGAGACCGGCTTGACATTGGTAACAGCTAAGTTGGATAGCATTGTTTCTTCGTTATTAGGAAGTACTTCAAAAAATATCAGAAAATTATTCGATTATGTAGCGGAACAACCTTGTATTTTATTTTTAGATGAATTTGATGTAATAGCAAAAAATCGGGATGACTCTAACGAATTAGGCGAATTAAAACGAGTAGTAAATAGCCTACTGCAAAATATAGACTCCTTTAGCCAAGGAAATATATTGATAGCTGCCACAAATACGCCGGAGCTGTTGGATAATGCGGTCTGGCGTCGTTTTGATACGAAAATAGATATCACGTTGCCAGATGAAACGATAAGACACGAATTGATCCATGAGTTTTTAAAGGGCTATCCAAATAAAATTTCAGTTAATGAAAAAAGTATGGGGATTCTTGTAGAGATCACGGACGGATATTCACCTGCTGATATCAAAACGATCGTCAACTCAGCATTTAAAAAAGCAATAATTGAGGATAGAAAGAATATTTCTTTAAAGGATCTACTTTATGAAATATTGGTGTTTGAAAATAGTGGTAATATTGACATTGAAAATGGGGTGAATTATTTAAGAAAATATAATGTCACACAGAAAAATATCGCCGAAACATTGAAGATATCAGTTAGACAGGTAAGAAACCATCTTCAGGAGGGATAATATGGGGAATCCGATCATTGAATTTAAGCAAAGAGAAAATGATGAGCTAAAGACTACAGGTGGGAGAAATAACCAAAAACCTCAATTTGTACTTACAGGCAAAGAGTTGGAGCAACATATCACCTTTTTAAGTGGTAGGCTCAAGGATTTGGAGGTAGATTGGGAAATTTATGAAAATAATAATTTTTCAAAACCTATTGAGGTAAAAATTGTTGATAAAGCAAAAGCAAAGTCCCATCAGAAAAGAATTATTGATTTGTTTTCGAGTGATTTTAGTTTTAGTCAGATCGGGATGGAAAATGATAATTCGCTGATTTTAAAGATAAAAAATAAAGCCCAACTTGATAAAATTGATAAAGAGATCCGAGAGTCGGAAAATTCGGATGTTGTAGTTTCTGCGATCAAAGATATTGGCGAATATACACCAAAGTTTGAGAGTGCAGATAATAATAGTGACTACAAAGTATTTTTTCTGGATTTTAATGACAAAAGTGAAAACGAAAACTCGAAAAAATATATTGAAGAAGAATTAGCTAAGAATGATATCAACTTTAAAAATGCAACATATGGCAGCAGTGATATCCTTGTGTTGAATAATTTGAGTTTAGATAAGTTGACCATAACACGGAAATTACCTATAAAGTCAATTACACCGGTCAAAAAGGTCAGTGACTTTTTTCGCTTAGATGATTTAAACCAAAATTTATTTTCAAAATTGGATTCCCTTCAATATGATGATAGTGTGAATTATCCAGTAGTTGGTGTCTTGGATAATGGTATTGAGATCAATAAATACACGAGAAACTGGGTCGTTAGAGGTGTTGCTTGTCCATACTCGGACCAACAACTTTCTTGTGAACATGGGACTTTTATTGCTTCTGTGTTGATTTATGGTGATCTACTGAATAATACCCATGATTTTGATATTCAAGGATGTAAAATTGTGGATTGCCCAGTTGTTCCAAACTTTGCGATCAATGAGATAGAGCTAGTTAACAATATCAAAAATGCTGTCCGATCTAATCCTGATGTTAAAGTGTGGAATTTATCAGTTAGCATAGTTGACCCTATTGAAGAAAATGGATTTTCTTCGTTTGCAAAGGAATTAGATAAAATTCAAGAAGATGATGCTGTCTTGATCATAAAATCAGCGGGAAATGATGGGAATAATGTAGCTGTTGATTCACAACCTGAAAAAATAAATCAGGGTGGAGATTCTTTGCGGGCATTGACTGTAGGGGCTATAAATAAAGATAGTGATAAGGAGCGAGGTAACTGTTAATAAAAATGTAGAA
>NZ_BCVJ01000032.1 GCF_001591685.1 Ligilactobacillus murinus DSM 20452 = NBRC 14221
GATCAAAGTCGTTAGTCGATTTGACTAGCGGCTTTTTTTGTATATCCTGCTATTTGATGAACACTTTGTTCAAGTGGGAGGAAATAACTGAATAATATGATAAAACAAACGGAAGATGATATTTTAAGAGAAGTCTATGACCTTATTTAAGATCAAAATGTAATAAGAGATGAGTAAAGATCGCTTCGCATAAACAATTAAAAGCTTCGTGAGTTAAAGGTGATAAATTGCCGCCTCCAGTCCGTAGTTTACGCCAGAGCAAAAAATACGGTTTTGGCTCTAACTTTACACCTGATTACACTGATGTTGAAAGTTATTTTGCGCGGATCAAGCGGGCTGTGGCTAAAAAAGAGATCTACACAGCAGCACAATTCCATGGACCTGTCCGTTTGATGTTAGACCTTGATCCAACGAGCTATGTTGGGATAAGAACTGGGACTTTGCGCTTTATTCGGTTGTTAGCGAGTTATTTTATCATGAGTCCAGCGTTAAATAAAAGCGAAGTCAGTGAAGCTTTAGCCGTTGCAGATAAACGAAATGAGATCGTCGCTTTAGAAGATCCAACGAAAAAGAGTCAATTATCAGAAGCTGCGATCGCATTGATCGAACATCTAAAAGTCTATGTCGATCTGATCCAATCAGGACCTGAATATCAAGAATTGATCGAAGATATGCAATATCGGGTCAAGATCCCAATGAATACTCCAAGTGCTCGTTTAGTTCGGCATATCAAAGATGATTCACTGACAAATTATACCTTCAAGCGGGCTAAAGCTTATCAAAAATCAGCTTTGCTTGCGCTTCATCCGTTTAGAGGTTTTGAAGATAATGCGAGTTTGACCGCTGATGAATTAAAAGCAAAGATCTTTCGGGGAAGTTGGGGACCGGATAATAGATAAAAAAGATCGACTTCATCTCTAAGTAGTTGAAGTCGATCTTTTTAGCGTTCGATCAAGTCAGTATATGTTTCAGTCAATCATTTGAGTTGCCCTTCTTGGCGAGCGATCGCACGGTTTAAAATAAGATAATGTCCAAAATGCGCTTGGATATAGGAACTATCCTCAAAAAGCAAGTGTTTTCGTTTTTTTAGATGTTCAAGTTGACCAGCTATCAAGTCGATCTGATAGTCGACAGTATGGTCATTTTTAGCATACCATTCATATTCCCACCCATTGTCATAAGTATAAATAAAATGTGTTCCTAAGAAATCATCTAAAGTTTTAAATGTTCGAGTCAAGGCATTATGTTGTGCCAATTTTAATTACCTGCCTTTTGTGTCGTTATTTATATAAATTTAAGTGGTCTTTGGCTAAGGTGCTCAATGGCTTTTATGCTTGACTGAATAAAGGCGGTAAAGATGCCATGAAAAGATCAAGTTGCCACTGATGATAAAAAGACTGATCAAGATCAAACGGACCATGAAAGCTGGCAAGCTATCTTTTAGCATAGCTTGGTGGTAGACGTTAGAGTAGAGCAAGGCAGTTGGACTATGTAGCTGCCAAAGCGAGACTAGCTCGATCGTTAGCCCTAAACATACTTGTTGTAACAGACTCCCAAGTGTTTTTATTTGGCCACTTTTATCAGGTAAAAGCCCGTCATTTGTATTAGCTTTCTCAGCGATCATTGCAGATAAAGCCGTGATAAAGTAACCAACAAGATAGATCCTAGAAGATAGCATCAATAAGAGCCCACAGACTATCCCTAAAAAAGCCCCTATTTGGATAGTTACGTTAGGATAGGTCAGTTTGTGATAGAGAAGTGCGCCTAAAAAATTGCTGAGCATCAAAATGATAAAAGACCAGATGATCAGTGAGACTTGCCCGCGAATAAAGAACCAAAAGAGACTATAGATGATCAAAAAGTTTTTCAATGCTCCTAACCAAAATTGATAGGTCTGCTCATAGATGCGAAAAATATCTTGATAAAGAAAAAACAAGAAAATGATCCCACTAAAGATCAACATCCATTCAAAATCAGCGATCAAAGCAGTTTGACGATAAGTTCTGATCATTATATAAAGACACAAAATGATCCCAGCAGGGACAAAAGAGCGCAGGTCCAACTTGAGCTGAGCTAGCATCTGCGCTTTTGAAATAGGCAGATAAATGGAGGCCAGCAGTGGTATGAACAATAAAAATGCCAGTAAATATAGATTAAAAAGATTGCTGAAATATTTAATATTTATCCCGACTAGAAAAACGATCACAAATGATAACACTAAACTGAGCTTACTGCTTTTGAGCAAAAGCCCTTTTTTGATGAGCGTTGGTAAGCAAGAAAGTCCTGTCCCTACTAAGATCCCACTGAGGTCTAATAAGATCTGTTGTTTAAAGAGCGTTCCGATAATTGCAAGGGACACGCCCCCTAAAGCTACGCCAAGATTTAGCCGTAAGACTTTAGTATAGTTTGTGATCTTGCCAAAACTATTTAAAGTAAAGACCCCCATCTTTTGAAAAGAATAGAGTAAGATAAAGGGCAATGCAGTATGTAAAGTACCCAGACCAACTTTGACATCGATCATAAAAGCAAAAATGATATTAGGTAAAAGCATATAGAGTTTGCTGAGCGTATCACTAAATAAACCAAAAATTTTTTCCAATTGTTACACTTCTTTCTTTGTGTACATTTTACACCCTAAATTCTAAAAATTATCTTAACGAGTCTACTATGAGAGTAAATTAAAAGAATAGAATAAAAAAATTAAGCGAAAAGGTTTACATTTTTAAGAAGAGTGGTTATAATAAAAAATGTAATGAAACCGATTGCATAAAACGGTTGCATAACTTAACGATCTAGAGATAATTTTTAAAGGAGTGAGGTAGTTGAAAGCGCAATTTCAAAAGTTTTTCAGTTTCGAATTTTGGCAAAAGTTCGGTAAATGTTTAATGGTCGTTATCGCCGTAATGCCAGCTGCTGGTTTGATGATCAGTATTGGTAAGACATTGGCAATGATCGATCCAAATATGACCGCCTTGGTCACGACCGGTGGAGTTATTGAACAACTCGGTTGGGGTGTTATCAATAACTTGAATATCCTCTTTGCATTAGCGATCGGGGGTAGCTGGGCTAAGGAACGTGCTGGCGGTGCTTTTGCTGCAGGTTTAGCATTTATTTTAATTAACATCGTAACTGGTACTGTTTTTGGCGTTAATGCTGAAATGATGGCAGACTCTAAGGCTTATGTACATACCATTTTTGGTAGTAAGATCTTAGTTAGTGATTACTTTGTTAACGTTTTAGGTGCACCAGCACTTAACATGGGTGTCTTTGTCGGTATTATTGCAGGTTTTGTTGGGGCTACAGCTTACAATAAATACTACAACTTCCGTAAATTACCGGATGCTTTATCATTCTTCAATGGTAAACGATTCGTACCTTTCGTAGTTATTTTGCGTTCTACGATCGTAGCGTTAGTTTTAGCTATTATTTGGCCAGTTATCCAATATGGGATCAACAGTTTCGGTATGTGGATCGCTAACTCCCAAGAAACAGCCCGCTTCTTAGCACCATTCCTATATGGTACTTTAGAACGTCTCTTGCTTCCATTTGGGTTGCATCACATGTTGACGATCCCGATCAACTACACCTCATTAGGTGGGACTTACGAGATCTTGACTGGTGCTCAAGCTGGTCACCACGTGTTCGGGCAAGATCCATTATGGCTTGCTTGGACAACTGACTTGGTCAACTTAAAAGGTGCTGGCGACATGGCTAAATACAACTATGTCTTGACACACTGGACTCCAGCTCGTTTCAAAGTTGGTCAAATGATCGGTTCAACGGGTATTTTAATGGGTCTGACCCTTGCAATGTATCGCAATGTTGATCCTGACAAGCGTAAACAATACAGCTCAATGTTTATCTCAGCTGCACTTGCCGTATTCTTGACAGGTGTTACAGAACCGCTTGAATACATGTTCATGTTTGTTGCGGTGCCATTGTATATCGTTTATGCGATCATGCAAGGTTTAGCCTTTGCTTCAGCTGACCTGATCAACTTACGGGTGCACTCCTTTGGTAATATCGAGTTGCTCACTCGCTCACCAATGGCGTTTAAAGCTGGCTTAGGTCAAGATATCTTCAACTTTGTTTGGGTATCCTTACTCTTTGCTGTAGCAATGTACTTTATCGCAAACTTCATGATCAAGAAGTTCAATTTGGCAACACCTGGGCGCAATGGTAACTATGATGGTATCGATAATGGAGATGCTGGTTCTGATTCTGCAACAACAGCTGATGGACAAGCTGATCCTAACTCACAAGTTGTTAAGATCATCAACTTGCTTGGCGGTCGTGAAAATATTTCCGACGTTGATGCCTGCATGACGCGGCTACGTGTAACCGTTAAAGATAGTGCCAAAGTTGGTTCTGAAGAAGAATGGAAGCAAGTTGGTGCGATGGGCTTGATCGTTAAAGGTGAAGGTGTTCAAGCTGTTTACGGTCCAAAAGCTGATGTTTTGAAATCTGACGTCCAAGACTTACTTGACTCTGGTGTCGAAATTCCAAAAGTTGACGTTATGAGTGGGACAGTCACAGAAGAAAAGAAGATCCAATTCAAAGGTGTAACTGAAGAGATCCATACTGTTTCTGATGGTGATGTGATCAAGATCGAAGACGTTAATGATCCAGTCTTTTCACAAAAGATGATGGGTGATGGTTTCGGGGTCAAACCAGATAACCAAAATGTTTACGCTCCAGTTTCTGGGACAGTAACAAGTGTCTTCCCAACCAAGCATGCGATCGGGTTGCTGACGGATGCTGGCTTAGAAGTCCTAGTTCACATGGGTCTTGATACAGTTGGCTTGAATGGTGAACCATTTGAAGTCAAAGTTAATGACGGAGCTAAAGTTAAAGCTGGTGACTTGCTTGCCTTAGCTGATCTTGATAAGATCAAAGCTGCTGGTAAAGATGATACAATTGTTGTAGCATTTACTAATGTACAGGATATCAAGGAAGTCAAAATCGATAAGTTAGGACATCAAGCTGCTAAGACAGTTGTCGGAACAGTTGAAGTCTAAATGATCTAAAACTAAGCGACGCCCAGATATCTGGCGTCGCTTAGTTATTTTATGGAGGAATTTTACGTGGCAAAATTTTTAACGTTGAACACACATAGTTGGTTAGGTGAAGATCCTAAGTGGGCTTTAGAAACGTTAGGTAAACAGATCTTAAAGGCAGATTATGATGTGATCGCCTTGCAAGAGGTCAATCAAAGGATCGATTCACCTGATGTTTTACAAGCGCCGTATACGCTAGAAAATCAACATCATTTGCACGAAGACAATTATGCTTTAAAATTAGTCGAATATCTAAAAGAAAAAGGTGCAACTTATTATTTTACCTGGGCATATAGTCATATCGGTTATGATAAATACCATGAAGGTGTTGCCTTACTTTCTAAGCAACCATTTAGTTCAGAGAAAAGTGCTTTGACCTCTGCAGTAGATGATGAATATAATTATCACACGCGACGTGCATTGATCGCCAAGACTACTGTGGCAGGAAAAGAATTATGTGTTGTCAGTGGGCATTTTTCCTGGTGGAAGAGTGATTTTAAGTCGGAATGGCACCGATTAGAGAAAGCTTTGGTAGCTGAAGCCACTCCATTAGTTATCATGGGCGATTTTAATAACCCGGAAAATACTCCAGGACATGAATTGGTCTTAGCCAGCCCTTTAGGCTTAAAAGATAGTCATTTAGCTGCTAAAAAAGTTACTGGTGGTCCGACGATCTTACAAGATATCGATGGTTGGGAAAATAACGACAAGGCTTTACGGATCGATTTTATCTTTGTCAGTCAGCAATTAGAAGTCAAGGAAAGCCACGTGCTCTTTGACGGTAAAAAATCACCCTTGATCAGTGATCACTTTGGGGTCGAATGTGTGATCAAATAGAGAAAATAAATAAAGGCGTTATCCCTAAACACTTGGGATAGCGCCTTTATTGTGTCTTGTTTTTCATATAGCGATAGAGAACTGAGTATGCAATGGTACTGATGACGATCGCTACGGCATACAAGATGAATAGGATGTTTAAACCATACTTGGTATAGATGCTGGTCCCGATCGGACTACCGACTGCATCGCCAACTAAAAAAGCCGATTGCACGAGTCCAATGTAGATCATAGTCTCATTTTTTGGAAACATATCATATTCCATAATTTCTTTTAGGATAAAAAAACCAGCTATCGTAAAAGAACTAAGCGCAAAAACGAGAATAGCTCCAGTTTTAGTTGTGAAGACTGATAAATAGCCGATTATCCCTAACAGTAACAGTGTCTGATTTATGATAAAGCTCTTATTAGCAACTTTGGTGATCCAGGGAAGCTGATAAAAGAATGAGCCTAAGATCGTTATGAGCCCAAAGGTACTTGTCAATAGCGTAGTGGTTGCTACTTTAAAACCGATATCGCGCAAGATCGCAGCGATTATGGGTTCGACTAATGAGCTAGTTATTCCTAAAATTAAAACACTGAGATACAGTAAGATCCCGAGCTGCTTATTATTGGGTAAGTAAATAAAGCCCTTTTTTTGTTCCTGGATCCGCTCATTTCCCGGGAAATCTATTCGTGAGATGAGTAACATCACTAGCGAGGACCCGACAATATTTATAATATATCCCTGATCGCTATTGCTTAGAAGCGTGATCAGTACGCCTGCAAGAACGGTCGAAACTAGAGAACAGACTTGTACGATGGTATAGCGTGCCGAGATCAAGAAGTCTTTGTCGCTAGGATATTGATCTGAAAGAGAATAGAGCCAAGTCCTGATGACTAGTAGGGTTATTGAAGCGCCGATCCCGCTGATCGCACCTGAAATAATGGCGATCATAGGACTACTGGTATAGAGCCTTAGAAACATTCCTAAAGCATAGAGCGGGATAGTCCGTGCAACGATCTTTTGTAAGGTCCATCCAGTCAGATTATTAGCTATCAAAAAAGCAAAAGCTCCAGCGATCGCCATTGACGAGTATGATAGTGAGTAATTGATCAAATTATTATGCTTTTGAAATAGTAAAAGTTGTGCATATCTAGAGATCCCCATTGCTAAATAGAAAAAAGTAATAAAAATATACAATGAGCGGTGCCGAGCAACTACTTTAAGATAATTTTTGAACAATATTTTCCCTCCTAAGAGTTATTATTCGAGTAATTTTTGTATCAAACTACATACTTCTTTTTCCATTGGAACGTGGCTTTCTACTAGAGAATTTAGTTGCTTTAGGGTCTTTTGATTTAAGTTTTTTCCATTAACTAGAGAAACTAAATAATTATAGATAAAATAATTTGTTTGCTTGTTGTTAAAATTGTAGCAAATAGCTTGATAGCAATAAGAAGCAGCCCTTTCAAAATTTTTTATACCAATATAGTATTGTCCATAATAGCTAGCATGATATACAGGATCATACATATTATTATCATACATATCATCTAATAAATCTTTAGCTTTAGTTAGATTATTGATTTTAAAAAGGAACCTAATATAGTCATATTTATATTCTCTATCATTTGGATCCATGTCGATAACAATTTTCAACTCGTTTTCAGCATTAATATTATCACCTATAGCATTATATACTTGAAATAGGTTATAGTGTAATACGCTCAAATGTAGCTTAGCAACTGGAGTTATTTGAATTACTGGTTCTAACTTAGCAACTAACTTATTCATCAGATTTATAGTCTCTTGATACTTATTTTCATAAAATAGAGTTAAAGCATAGCCATTTCTATTAAATACCCAACTAAATATTTTATGATTAGTATCATACATGAATTCAGGATTTTCGAGTAGCCTCTGTGCACTTTTAAACATATTTTTGGCTTTTTCTTTATCTCGAAATGCTACAGGAAGATTTCTAATATAGAGTAAACCTAAAGCATAATAACATCCTATTAAGGCCTCATTATCTTTTTTTGAGTGATTTATTTTAGTACGATGAATAACTTCTTCTAATATTACTTTTGATGCTAGGGGATTGCCTAATTCCATAAAATTAAAAGAGTAATTTTTTAAGAACATAGCAAGATTATTCTGTTGATCGAGATTCCCAATTAAAAATTCGCCGATATACGCTGCAGTCCAATTATCACCAATATTTTGAAAATAACGCATTTTTTCATATGTATATATTAGCGGGACGGAAATATTTAAAATGGTGAAGTGTTGTTGGTAACTAATTCTATTCTTAGTTAATATAGATAGTCTATCGAAAAAGAATTTTTCAATATATGAAAGTTCTTTTACATGTAGTTTAAAGTTAACTTTCTCATCTATTTTTGTTGCTATAAGGATAGCAACTTTATTGATTGCTTCTAAGGCAAAACTTTGATTATAGAATCGTAATTGATATTTATCATCTTGATTGTGTGTTAGCGAAAGGTTCTTTGTGTTAAAAGACATGTTCAAAAATCTCTTAGTGCTATCTTCCAGTAAATCTTCTAAATTAAGGTAACAAATAGTATTTTTTATTAATTCTGTTGCTACTAAAGTTTGTTTATGCATGATAATTTCCATAAATATAATCTCCTTTATGATAAATTAATAGCTATTACCTGAGTTTACCATCCTCAGGCAATAGCTAGTTGTTAACCACTGTATTGCCAAGCTTTGTCCTTGTAGACAACGATTGCTTTAAGTTCTTTCATGTTTAATCACCATCTTTTCTTAATTATATTATCATTTTATTCAGCTTTGTTCAACTGTTTTTTAATTATAAATTAATTGATGTATTGGGAACATGTTATTTAAAAAGGATGATTTAAAATATGGGTATTAATTAGGGTATATTTATAATTATATGCACTTATTTTCACAGGGGATAAGTAAAGGTCACTAGATGTATTACTAGTGACCTTTGTTTTATTTATTTAACTATATTTATTATAATCGATTATGCTATATGCAAGGCATGATGCTGAATTACAGAGGTGATTTTCAAGTAGAATACTTGATGATAAAATTAATAAATTTATACAATTTATTAGTTTATAGCAATTTGATTTTTAATGTTTTTGTAATTTATATATTGAAGATCGCCGTAAGAAGCTCACCGGTAGAGTGTATTGCATTTGTTTTAGCGGTTCGCTTGGTTGCTTGATCCTAGCCTTTAAGACTTCGACTAGGACCTCGGCGATGTCAGAGATCGGTTGGACGATCGTGGAGAGCTCAGGATGATAGAGCTGGACTTGGGTCGTGCCGTCAAAACCTGTGACCTTTAATTGCTCCGGAACTTTGATCGCTAGCTCTTTGGCCGCTTGCAAAACCAAGATCGCTGTTAGATCATCGGTACATACGATGCCGTCAGCCACACTTTCAGTCAGTAATTTTTTGATCGAAAATAACTTGAGCGAAGGTGATTCTGAAAAACTTACCGTATGAATGTGCCGACTTAACCCCAAACCGTCGATCGTGTCACAATACCCGGCTAAACGCTGATCGGTCGGGTTACCATTTTGGTGAGGATTTCCCAGGAAATAAATGTGGCGTGCCCCAGCATTATAGAGCTCTTCGACTGCCATTTTTCCCCCAGCGTAATTATCACAAGAGACGATCGGGATCTGCTCGGAAAGCTTACGGTCAAAGGAGACGATCGGAAGTCCGACACGATTGTATTCATCGATCCCTAGATTATGAGCCCCCGCAATGATCCCATCGACTTGGTTAGCTAATAACATTTTTAAATATTCACGTTCTTTTTCTTTATCTGAACCAGCATTGCACAAGATCACTTTGTAGCCCTCGCTAAAGAGCTTCTGTTCGATCTGTTCGACTAATTCAGCAAAAAAAGGATTGGTGATCGCAGGAAAGATCAGACCAACTAAATTAGTGCTCTTACCGTGTAAAGAGCGTGCTAATGAGTTAGGTTGGTAGTTCAACTCTTCCATCGCAGCAAAAACTTTATCACGTGTCTTTTGACTGATATAGCCGTAGTCATTGATGACACGTGAAACGGTTGTGACAGAGACGCCCGCTTTTTTAGCGACGTCAGTTAATTTGGGACGCATAGGCTCCATCCTTTCTAGATGCTTTTAAGCTTCCAGAAAGTACCCCGATAGTTTAACGCAGCCTCAGTTGGTGAAGTAAGAGCGATCTGTTTATTGCCAGCTTCGGCAAAGAAACGTAAAGTCAGCACATGTTCACCACCGTTGACAAAAATTTCACAAAGCGAGTGATCGATAAAGATCTCAAGGTCAAGCGCTTGTTGGTCTGGGAGCGCAATGGTGCGCGTTGTACCAAATTCAGTTGCAAATTGTGCGCCGCTATCTGCACGTGAAACGGTCAAATATGCGTCTTTTCCAGTTGAGAATTCAAGCTTCAAACTTTGACTAAGGTCATCATTGCCAGCTAAATGGAGGGTACCAGTCTGGTCAGTATCTAAAGTCAATTTTAACTCATATTGCTCGCCACTTTCAGCAATTATTTGCTGTTTAGCATTAACTTTTTTAGCTGCTTGGAGCGAAGTGCCTTTTTCACGCAGATCAGCCATGGAAACAACAGGCCGTTGAATGAGTTTGCCACCTTTTAAGGAAAGTTCTTTGACTTGGCTCAAGCAACTAGCCCAGTTTTCTTCATCAGTTGGGTATGAAACGTCAGGTAATCCGACCCAACTGATCAGATAAGCTTTGCCGTCTGGGGTATTGAACGCTTGGGAGGCATAAACATCGAATCCATCATCTAAATTTTGGATCTGATTAGTTCCAGCTTCAAATTTGGCTTTGTTTAGCTGAACATCTTCACCTAAAAGATACATATTAGGATAGATATTGTCATAAGCTACGACATCTTTGTCCAAACCTTGTGGGCAAAAGACCAAAAGTGGTTTGTCATCGACAAAGATCAAGTTAGGACATTCGATCATATAGCCCATGTTGTCTTCAGTGAATTCAAGATAGCCTAAATCGGTGAAATCCTTAAGGTCTTTAGATGAGAATAAGGAGATCTTACCCGTCTTAGTTTCTTTATCTTGAGCGCCTAAGATAACATAGTAGAGATCGCGGTGCTTGAAAACTTGCGGATCGCGGAAATGATCAGTCGTATGATCTGGTTGTGTGATCAAGGGTTCGTCTAATTTTGTGATCTGGCCAGCTTGATCCATCCAAGCACCAAGCTGGAATGGATGTCTGATCCAATCTTTGTCACGATGGTTACCGGTGTACATTAAGAATAATTTATCATCGATAGGTAAAGCGGAACCAGAATAAGCACCATGACTATCAAATTTTGTATCTGGTGCAAGCGCTAGGCCGAGATCTTTCCAATGCACTAGATCATCGGAGACTAAGTGCATCCACGACTTAAGACCATGAGCGGCACCAAATGGAAATGATTGATAAAAAACATGCCATTGGCCGTTGAAATATGAAAAGCCATTAGGGTCATTTAAAAGGCCTGAACTTGGGCGAATATGGTAACCCATTTGGTATTGTGAATTAGTTGCTTGTGCTTGTAATTTTAAGAGTGTTTCAGCGCTCCAGTCGGCATATGCCCGATAGCGCGTTTCACGTGTCCATTCCATAGTTGAATATCCCTTCTTTTTAAGCGTTTTTGAAAACGTTGTCTATATATTGAATTTTAACTTTTACACCTGCTTGTGTCAAACGTATATCATAGTATATCGGAATAAATTTCTAAGTTTAAAATTTTTAAAATAAATTTGTGATAAACGATTGACATATTTTTGAAATACGCTATTATAATAAATATAGAAAATGTAAAACGTTTACAAAAAGGAGTGCTTACGATGGATCACAAAAAAGTGGCAAAAGACGTCATCGCAGCGGTCGGTCGCGATAATATGGTGGGAGCAGCCCACTGTGCGACCCGTTTGCGTTTAGTCTTAAAAGACGATAACAATATCGACCAAGCAGCGTTGGATAACAATCCAGACGTTAAGGGTACCTTTAAGACAAATGGTCAATATCAGATCATCATTGGACCAGGGGATGTCAACTTTGTTTATGATGAATTGATCAAAGAGACCGGTTTGAAGGAAGCTTCGACCGAAGATCTAAAGAAGATCGCTGAACAAGGTAAGAAGTTCAATCCGATCATGGCCTTTATCAAGCTCTTATCTGATATCTTTGTTCCGATCATCCCAGCTTTAGTTGCGGGTGGTTTGTTGATGGCTTTGAACAACTTTTTGACATCTAAAGGCTTGTTTGGTCCACAAGCGATCGTGGAAATGAATCCAATGATCAAAGGTTTGTCCAGCATGATCCAATTGATGTCGGCAGCACCATTTATCTTTATGCCGATCTTAGTTGCGATCTCGGCTGCTAAACGTTTCGGGGCTAACCAATACCTCGGGGCAGCGATCGGGATGATCATGACAAGTCCAGACTTGATGGCGGGTAAATCCTGGGATATCTTTGGAATGCAAGTTATGCAAAATAACTACTACTACCAAGTTATTCCAGTTTTAGCAGCAGTTTGGATCTTATCTGTTTTAGAAAAATGGCTACACAAACGTTTACCAGCAGCCGTTGACTTCACCTTTACACCATTGATCGCAGTTATGTTAACAGGATTCTTGACCTTTACGATCGTTGGGCCTGCAATGAAGACAGTTTCTGATTGGGTAACAAATGGTATCGTTTGGTTATACGACACAACGAGCTTTATCGGGATGGGTATCTTTGGTCTTACTTACTCAGCTATCGTATTGACTGGGTTACATCAAAGTTTCCCTGCGATCGAGACCCAACTTATCACAGCTTTCAGTAATGGTAAGGGTGCAGGTGACTTCATCTTCGTTGTAGCTTCGATGGCTAACGTTGCGCAAGGTGCGGCAACATTTGCTGTTTGGACATTGACAAAAGACAAGAAGATGAAAGGTCTTGCATCTTCAGCCGGTGTTTCAGCTTTACTTGGGATCACAGAACCAGCCTTGTTTGGGGTCAACTTGAAGTATAAATTCCCATTCTTCTGTGCTTTGATCGGTTCGGGGATCGCAGCAATGTTTGCTGGTTTGATGCATGTTGTCGCAGTTTCACTAGGTTCTGCTGGTTTCCTTGGTTTCTTATCGATCAACGCTTCATCGATCCCAATGTATATCGTAGCTGAGCTCATCGCATTTGCAGCTGCTTTTGCTTTGACATTTATCTATGGTAAGAGCCACAGCGAATTATTGAATCCAGCTCCAGTGGCTGCACCAAGCGAACCAAAAGAAGTTAAAGAAGCAAAAACAGAAGCTAAGAAAGTTTCTGGGGTCGAAAATCAAGTCGTTGATTCACCCGTTGATGGTAAGTCTATCGATCTAAGCGAAGTAAACGACCAAGTATTCTCCACTAAGATGATGGGTGATGGTGCGGCAGTTGTGCCAGCTGACGGTACGATCTATGCTCCAGCAGATGGTGAGGTCACAGTAGCTTATGAAACAAAGCATGCTTATGGTATCAAGACAGATCAAGGTGCAGAAGTATTGATCCACGTGGGTATCGATACGGTCAACTTGAAAGGGCAACATTTCACATCTAACGTAACTCAAGGTCAAAAGATCAAGAAGGGTGACGTTTTAGGGACAGCTGATCTAGAAGCCATCAAGCAAGCTGGTTATGATACAACGGTAATGGTGATCGTAACTAACACAATGAACTATGCAAGTGTTGAACGCATCGATGTCGACGAAGTAAAACACGGTGACAACTTGATCGCGATCACAGCTGAATAAAAAATGAGTACAAAGTAAAAATAAGTATTTAAAAATGGTCTAGCTACCATGAGTATATTTTAGCTCATGGTGACTAGACCATTTTTTATTGATATTTTGGTTTACATTTCTAAAAATGCGGCGTATATTCGGCTTTATCAGAGACTATTGGGGATGTTTAAGGGGACATTATTGGGCTTTTTGAGCACATTTGGCTGGTATGCTTGGCAAATAAGACGGCGAAAAGTCTAAAAAAGGTCGTGGTCAATAGTTTTCATTGCCGTTTATGTTAAATTTGTATTATAATGGTAAGCATAAAATAATTTAGGAGGTTTTTTTTAATGAAAACTAGAGGCGAACTTAAAGCTGAGGCGCGTGAGTTGCTTGCTGGTAACTGGGGAAAAGCTATTTTATTAAATATTATTCCGATCCTAGGTTCCTTAGTGGTAGGGATCATTATTGCGCTTTTAGTTGTAGTACTCGCATTTTTGGTCCAAAGTGGAGCTTTTTCTGGTGGGGAAACTTCGCTCACTGAAACGACAAGTAATGGTGCGGCTAACAGCGGTGGCCAATTGTTTAGTGGTTTGATCATGGCTTTGATCACAACAGGTATCGCTTATACGACACTTGATTGGTTGCGGACTAAGAACAATGATTTTAGTCCAGTCCGTGGGATGTTTTCGATCTTTTCACGTAAATATTTTGTGCCAGTCTTAGTCTTGTATATTTTACAAGCGATCTTTACTTTCTTATGGTCCTTATTATTTGTTATTCCAGGGATCATCAAGGGATATTCTTATTCACAAACATACTATATCTATAAAGATGTGAATCAAAAAGGTGAAGCTAACAACTTGAATTATCTCGATTACATCACACTTAGTCGTGAATTGATGAACGGGCATAAATTTGAAATGTTTGTTTTACAGTTGAGCTTTATCGGTTGGTGGTTGCTTGTTTCAGTAACCTTTGGGATCGCAGCAATTTGGGTCTACCCATACTACCAAACAACGATGAGTGCCTACTACAAGAACTTAGCTGGCGATAAATTTATCAATTATCGCGGTTAAGCCTAAATGAGAAAAATACGCTCGGAACTATTTTATCTGAGCGTATTTTTTTGCAGTCAATTATCGATATACAAAAATATTTTTTGCAAACGGTTGCAAAAAAGTCGATACTTTTATAAGATTAGGGTGTGAGTTTTTATAGAAAGGTGGGAAAAAAAGTGAGTACATTAAGTGCTAAAGAGCGCATTATCTATCAAATATACCCCAAAAGTTTTAAGGATAGTAATGGTGATGGGATCGGGGATCTAAAAGGGATCACGGCTAAGCTCAAATATTTAAAGCAACTAGGGATAAATACGATCTGGCTCAATCCGATCTATGTTTCACCCCAAATTGACAACGGTTACGACGTAGCAAATTATTATCAGATCGATGAAAAATTGGGCACAATGGCAGAGTTTGATGAATTAGTGGCTAAGGCGCATGCCTTGGGCTTAGACATTATTTTAGATTTTGTAATGAATCATACCTCTGACCAACATCCGTGGTTTCAAGCAGCTTTAAAGGACAAAGACAGTGAATTTCGCAATTGTTATTTGTGGCATCAAGGTAAAAATGGTGGTCCACCGAATAATTGGGGCTCCTTTTTTGGCGGAAGTGTGTGGCAAAAAGATCCTCTTGATCCAAATAATTACTATTTTCATCTGTTTGCAAAGGAAATGCCCGATCTGAATTGGGCTGAACCAAAAGTCCAAGTTGAAATGCTCAAGATCGCTAAGTTTTGGCTCGAGCATGGAGTTGATGGTTTTAGATTGGATGCCTTTATCCATATCGCCAAAGCCGACTTTGAGCAGGATATGTTAGCCAAGTCAGCTGAGCCCCAGATTGCAGAGATGTTTTATGCTAATTTACCGCAAGTTCAAGTTTACTTAAAAGAATTTATCGCTCAATTACACCAGATAAAGCCCGATATCTTTATTTTAGGTGAAGCTGCTAGTGCCGACGTTGATCTTGCCGTGGATTATACGACACCCAAAAAAGAGAGTTGTGATACGGTCGTGACTTTCCGCTACTTTGCTGAAGATAAAAGCCAAGTCGAGCCTGATCTGCCTCAGATCGGACAGCCTGTGAAATTAGATATTTTCGGCTTTAGATCCAATATGCTCGAGTGGCAAAAGCGACTTGAAGGAGTGAGTTATCCGACTTTGTATTGGAGCAATCACGATATGCCACGGATCTTGAGTCGGTTTGCGCCTAAAATGGGATCTAAAGCTTGTGCAAAAATGTTGGCAACGTTGATGTACTTACAGCGAGGCATAGCCTGCATCTATTATGGGGAAGAATTAGGTATGCGCTCGCAAACTTTGGGCACGGTGGCCGATTTTGAAGATCCCCAGATCGTTGATTTTGCTAAGCAAGCAAAGCAAAAAGGCTGGAGTGATGGCGAGATATTGCGCAAAGCTAGTCAAGCCCATAAAATGGCAGCTCGCTTGCCGTTACCGTTTGATACGACGGTTTATGCTGGCTTTTCTAACGTTCAGCCCTGGAAATGGTCTAAAGAAAAAAATGTTGCCAGTATCGCTGAACAAATGAGTGATCCTGACAGTGTATTGAATTTCTATCGCCAAATTTTACAGTTAAAGCAAAAACCAGTATTTATTGAAGGCCGGTTTATTTTAGAAAATACTAGCTCTGAGTTGTATGTGTATCGGCGAGTAATAGATGAACACAAACAGGCGTTGGTCATCTGTAATTTAAGTGAACATGAGAAGAGTTATCCGTGTGGTGCCTTTACTAAGGTGCTATTGAGCCAAAATGCTAAAGTTAGTGCAGCTCAAGTCAAATTAGCACCATATGGATCGCTCATTTTACAAAAATAAAAAGTGAGGAAAAACAATGGATATTGCAGCAGTTTATCACCGCCCTGATAGTGAAATGGCTTATTTAGGGGCTAATGGAGTTTTTGAGATCCGTTTGAAAGTCAAACATGATGATGTTTTTAAAGTTGAATTGCTATATGGTGATCCATATGGAACTAAAGTCAATGAAAAAGATGATAGCTCTTGGGAGTATGAGACCGTTACGATGGATCGGGCCTTTATCACTAAGACACATGATTATTTTTTAGCGCAAGTAACACTACCTTTGCACCGATTACAGTATGCTTTTAAGCTCACTGACAAAGAGGGACACCAGTGGCTTTATGATGACCGGAAATTTGTCCCTGCGACTGCAGAAAATCTTTTAGACTTGACCTGTTTTCGCATGCCATATTTGCATGAGATCGATCGGATCGCTCCACCTGAATGGGTCAAAGAAACAGTTTGGTACCAGATATTTCCGGAAAGATTTGCCAATGGTGATCTAACAAATGATCCAGCCAAGACATTACCTTGGGGCAGTGCTGAGCCGACACGGCAAAACTTCTTTGGGGGCGATCTTCAAGGGATCATTGACCACTTAGATTATTTACAAGAGCTCGGGATCACGGGCCTATATCTGTGTCCGATCTTTACGGCGCATTCCAACCATAAATATGACACGATCGATTATTTTACGATCGATCCGCATTTTGGGGACAAAAAGACCTTTAAGCGTTTGGTCGATGAGGCGCATAAACGTGGGATGAAAGTCATGTTGGATGCTGTTTTTAACCATCTGGGCGATTTTTCGATGCAGTGGCAAGATGTGATCGAACATGGGCAAGAATCGCGCTTTGCTTCGTGGTTTCATATCAATGAATTTCCCGTCAGCTATACTAAGACGGATAATGATGAATTTGCCCGTGACCTAACTTATGAAGTCTTTGCTAACACGCCCCATATGCCGAAGTTAAATACGGCTTCGCGTGAAGTGCAAAATTATCTGCATGAGATCGCCGCGTATTGGATCAAACAATTCAACATTGATGCTTGGCGTTTAGATGTAGCAAATGAGATCGATCATCACTTCTGGCGTCATTTCTATTCACTGACGCATCACTTAAAGCATGATTTTTATGTTTTGGGTGAAGTTTGGCACAATGCCCAAAGTTGGGTCAACCAACATGAATTTGACGGTGCGATGAATTATCCATTTACAGAAACTTTAAGTGATGGAATAGTAGCTAAAAAGATCAGTCTCAGTGAAATGGTCTCGCGTTTGAATGAACAACTGATGCTTTATCGCATGCCGACAAATCAAGTGATGTTAAATTCGATGGATACGCATGATACAGCCCGGTTGTTGACGCTTTGCCAAGGTGATAAAGATCTAACGCGTTTGACCTTGACCATGATGTTTTTGCAAATGGGGTCGCCATGTATTTACTATGGGACCGAAGTTGGGCTGGCTGGTGGCAATGATCCAGCGTGTCGAGCTTGCATGGTCTGGGATAAAGACAAGCAAGATCAAAAGATGCTCGCTTTTATGAAAGCTTTGATCAAATTGCGTAAAGACCAGCAACCTGTACTCAGCTATGGAGGTTATGCTTGGCAAGTAGATGATACAGCCCAAGTTGTAAAATTAACGCGCCAAAAAGCGGCTACTAAGCTCTGTGCGGTCTTTAATTTAGGTGAAAAACCTTATGCGGTAGCTCCAACTGGTAATACGCTTTTGGCACAAAATTTGGTAGACGGGAAACTGGAAAAGAATGGCTTTGTGATCTTTGAATAATATCGCTTGTCGAATTTAGGATAAAGGACTAAAATTAAGGCGAAAATCAAAAAGGGGGTCAAAAAATGACAGTCGAACCAAAATTAGCCCAAGATGTTTGGAAAGATGCTGGCAAGCATGTACAATTCACGGTACTTGAGTTAAAGCGCCAAGATCAAAAGCATGAACAAGAAGTGATCACTGCTTTTGCTGATCGTTACCAAGCTATCTTGCGCTCGTTGCATATTCGAGACAATGAAGGCTGCTTACGGGCAACATTTGGGTTTAGTAGTGATGCTTGGGATTATTTGTTCCCTAATGCACCGAAGCCAAAAGAACTTGTCCCATATCAGACCTTGCGGGGAGATAAATACGAGATGCCAGCAACTAAGGGGGATCTTTTCTTCCACATTCGGGCTAACGATGAAGCCGTTGTTTACGAAGCAATGTCACAATTTATGCTCTTTTTACGTGATATCACTAATGTTGTTGATGAAACGAAGGGTTTTCGTTACTTTGAAGGTCGGGCGATCGTAGGCTTTATCGATGGAACAGAAGCGCCTGAGATGGAGTTAGCTTCCCAATATGCTTTAGTCGGTGATGAAGATCCAGAATTTGTCAATGGATCTTATGCCTTTGCACAAAAGTGGTTGCATAACATGGATTTTTGGAACAAACTCAAGACTGAAGATCAAGAAAAGGCGATCGGACGTCAAAAGTTCAATGACCTTGAACTTGATGACGATGAGAAGTTCAAAAATGCGCACAATGTTGTCTCAAAAGTTGAGCTCAATGGTGAAGAACAAAAGATCATCCGGATGAATGTTCCTTATTCTGATCCGGCTTCCGGTAAGACGGGAACGTATTTTATGGGCTATTCGCGTTATTGGCAAGTGACTAAATTGATGTTACTGTCAATGCTCAAGGGGCATGATTTCTTGTTGTCGTTCTCGAAGATTTTATCAGGCCAATTGTTCTTTATCCCATCAAAGACGGTTTTAGATGAGATCGCTGATGGTGAATTTACCAAGTAATTTAATGATTTAGTTCAAGCAGTTGAGTTTTTCTTGACTGCTTTTTTTGCGCTATCTGGGCTATAATAGAGTTAAATACTTTAGGCAAAAGGAAGGTTTGTATGGAAAGATCAGCTATTTATCACCGCCCAGCAAGCGAGATGGCGTACATGGCGGATAAACAAAACTATCGGTTACAATTAAAGACCAAGCATCGCGATATTACGCGGGTGCAGGTGATTTTTGGAGCACCACAGATGCTGGTCAAAGATTCAGGTCAAACAGATGCTTGGGAATATGCAACTAAAGAGATGGATAAGCGTCTGCAAAATGGGATCTATGACGTCTGGGAAGTTAAATTGCCGATTCCAGCAACACGCAAGCTAAAATATGCATTCCACCTACTCGATCGAGAAGGCAATGAGCTTTTATATGACGCTAATTTGATGCAACTCTATACTCCAAAAGCTGTTCAAGAAATGACGGGTTTTTTGACACCGTACTTAGTCTTGGATGAAACTGCAACAACACCAGAATGGACACAAAAGATGATCTGGTACCGCTTGATGCCTGATCGCTTTGCCAATGGGGATCAAAAAAAAGATCTTAAAGACATACTTAAATGGGGCCAAAAAGCTGATAAAGCAAAGTTTTTTGGTGGCGACTTGCAAGGGATCATCGACAATTTAGATCACATTCAAGGGTTGGGCTTTAATGGGATCTACTTAAGTCCCGTCTTTGATGCTTATTCCAATCATAAATTCGATACGATCGATTATTATGAGATCGATCCAGCCTTTGGGACCAAAGAGAAGTTTAAAGAATTGATCGAAGCGATCCATCAACGGGGGATGAAGGTCATGTTAGATATCACGTGCGACCATCTAAGTGATTTTTCGCTCCAATGGCAAGATGTGCGTAAATATGGGGCGCGGTCGAGTTTTGCTAAATGGTTTTTGATCAAGGAATTTCCGGTGCGTTACGTACCTAGTGAATTGCCTGATTATTCTGAACGTTTGACCTATGAAGCCCTGAACAACAATCCACATATGCCAAAAGTCGATCTGGAAAATCCTGAGGTCCAAGCGTATTTTGGTAATATTTTGATATACTGGACACGTAACTTTGATATTGATGGCTGGAGCATTGCGGATTCTAATGAGATCCCAGCTGCCTTTAAACGTTACCTACTAGAAACATTACGTCAAGTTAAGGCAGATATCTATCTTTTAGGAAATACGATCGCTAAAAAAGCTGAACATGATGATGTTTTTGCGGGAAATAATTCAATCGACGTGCGTGAACTAGTTGAGGGAACTTTTATCACTAAGAATATTCCGCCGACTGAATTAGCCTATGCGCTAAATGAACATCAATTACGGGCTGATCCAAGTACGCTTTCAGCTTCGCTTTTGGCAGCGGATAGTCCACAAACACAGCGGATCTTAGCCAAGTGCGAGGGCAATGTCCAATTGTTCCGTGCAGTTTTGGCATTTATGTTCATGCAACCAGAATCACCAAGCATTCTCTATGGTACTGAAAAAGGAATTAAGGCGGGAACTGAAGCTGCCTTACAGCCATGTATGGAGTGGAAAGATGATCAAGCAAGCGCTGAAATGCAACGCTTCTTGAAAACTTTATTAGCAATGCGGATTCGTTATAACAATGTATTGTGTGAAGGTTCATTTGAGTGGGGCCAATGTAGCAATCAATATTCTTATTTGAGTTTTAGCCGGCGCTTAGGCGATAAACGGCTGTTTGCGTTGTTTAACTTAGGCTATGGGAGCATTAAGATCATATTACCGCAAAATTGTAAATTATTACTGGGACAAAACCTAGTCGAACAAGATAAGCGTTTAGGTCAAACAGGTTTTGCGATCGTTGAATTATAGTAAAAAGAGCGCAGTCAAAAATTTGGCTACGCTCTTTTTTATCTTTATGAAAAAGACCCAGCATGATGCAGATGCATTATGCTGGGTCTTAGTTATTCATACGGCGCTGACCGCATGGCTGAATCTTT
>NZ_BCVJ01000033.1 GCF_001591685.1 Ligilactobacillus murinus DSM 20452 = NBRC 14221
TTTGATTATATTTTAATTAACAGTTATTTCCTCCTTTTTTTGATATTTACGGGCCCCTTGCCCAACTTTAATTATAGCGGACTAGACTACAAAATACGTACTCAAAAGTATGGCAAGTGCTAAAATAAAAGATAGTTAATTTTTTATCTGGAAGTGATCTTATCAATAATTATGAACTTGTTAAACAAAAATATGCCCAATCGCTTTTGATCGGGCTGACTTTGGCATTTTGTGGTGGCTATATTGACGCCTATACCTATGTTTTGCGTGAACATTCGCTGGTCGCTGGGCAGACCGGTAATATCGTCTTCTTAGCTGTCGACATTGCTAGTAAAGGGCTTGTGCTTACGGAAACGCGCTTTTTTACCTTTGTCTTTTTTATTTTAGGGATCTTTGTCATCAGCTTTCTCGCTAAAAAACTAGACTCTCCCTACGTCAAGCCTTTATCATTGCTCCCCTGTATCTTGGCTTGTCTAGTGATCGGTTTTTTACCCGTTAGCATGCCTGACTATCTAGTCGTTCCCCCATTAGCCTTTGGGGTCGGGATCCAAACGACTTCATTTAGCAAGATCGAGGGCATCCCTTACAACAACTCCTTTTCCACAGGAAATATCAAAAAGGGGATGCTCGCTTGGAACGGATTTTTCTTCTCCCACAATTTATCCGATAAACATGCGGCTAAACTGTATTTAGCGATCACCCTCGCTTTTGCACTAGGCGCTTTGTGTTCCGCCGAACTGGAAAAAATTTGGGGGATCCATACGATCTGGGCGATCACCGTTATCTTGAGCACAGTGATGTTGCGGTATCTTTATTTATTGCATCATGAAAAATAACCCGGGACAACGCCTAAGTTTTCCAGACAAAAAATAAGATGATCTGTCGCAACGGATCATCTTATTTTTTGACTTTTTTCAATTTAATTATAATTTACCAACTAGATCTAAGCCTGGTTCCAACACATCATCACCTGGTTGCCAACTAGCTGGGCAAACTTTATCGCCGTGTGCGCGTACAAAGGAAGCTGCTTGAAGTGTTCTAAAGATCTCAGAGGCGTTCCGACCGATACCCATGTTGTTGATCGTATAGGATTGGATCACTCCATCTGGATCAACAATGAAAGCAGCCCGGTATGTTTGACCGAGTTCTGCATTCAATACATCAAATGCCTTAGCTAATTTGCCAGCTGGATCGGCTAACATTGGATATTCGATCTTACCAATACCAGTCGAAGCCTCAGCCCATGCCTTGTGTACAAACTCGGTATCTTCGGAAACAGAATAGATCTCTGCCCCAGCTGCCTTGAATTGGGAATATTTAGCTTGTAAATCTTCTAATTCGGTTGGGCAAACAAAGGAGAAGTCGGCTGGATAAAAGAAGAACACGCTCCATTTACCCAAAACGTCTTTTTTGGTGACATCCTTTAATTCACCTTGTTGATATGCCTTAACTGAAAAATCTTGAATCTCTTGCCCAATGTAATTCATCTAAGAACGCCTCACTTTTTATTTTTCTTTGGTACAACTCTTAGTATAGTCTAGCTGATACATTTGTCAATCTTTATATACTGGGGTTAATAAAAGGTTTTTAGAATTTTTTAAAACTAAATTTTTTTACTGCAAACTTGCTGCCACTAAGACTAAAGTTTCTAAGTTGTCTGCCTTAAATTCATAGACCACATTATCTTTATTCCAAGTGAGTGATTGGGTCAAAAAGCCTGCTTTAGCGGAAGTTTCCAAACGACCACTTCCCCGTTGTGACGGTTCAGGTAAGCGATAGCGTTCTAACAGTGTTACAGCCTTACGGGCAGCTACTGCTGGATCTTCATTAGCAACTGGGCTACCGTGCATGGTAAAGGACCAATTCCCTTCATTCCAATGCAAGTAACGTTGACCGGCACCGCTATTGACAGTCGCTTGCAACCCATAACCTAAGTTGATCTTAGGTAAATTGCCTTGCGAAGTATCGTTTTGATAATCGATCTGGCTAACAGCTTCATCGGTCGAAGCATAGGTCTTTTTAGTCAAAGTAGCATATGGTGATCTATCTTTTAAACTTTCGTCATTAACTGGCTTAGCATCTTTTTCAAGATAATAATTAGCGGTATAGTTGTTTAGATCGCCACTATAAGAAACACTTACTTTCTTTTGGCTATCTTCTTTACCGGACAGTGTAGCTACAAGCGCAGTATCGCCCAAATTTTGGCGCATCGAGATCGCACCTTGCTGTATCAATTCATTATTAGAAAGTTTATTAGCCTCAGCTTGGCTTTCATCGGTCGCACTATTTTCGGTGTTTGAGCTTTGGTCTTGACTACTACTTTCAGAGCTTTGACTTTCTTTAGCCTGACTAGTCGAGCTTGGTTTTTGGCTACTACTTTTAGCCGTTTGGGAAGTGCTTTGTTCTTTAGCATTAGTCTTTGAGCCATTATCGTTAGAACAGCCTGCCAAAACGACTGTACAGAGCAATGCCAAGGTCACTTTTGAAAATTTATTCATGATCTTATCCTCCGTTATATTTAATTTGTTTAATTATTTCTACCCTAAGGATACCTTATTTAGGACAAAGATACCAAATTTTGAATACAGTGCTTAAAATTGTGGGAAATGCCGTACAGATAACGGTGACTTGGGCATGATGCGGGCCTAGCATCATGTACAAGGCATTGTTATCTGCTAGGCATTGCAATTTTAAGCACGACTACGATCACAGTGAGCAAAATTGCGGGAAACTCCGTAGAAATAACTGTATCCCATTTACGAGGCGGGGTTTGCCTCGTGAGTGGGATATTGTTATTTCCTAGGAGTTGCAATTTTAAGCACGACTATAACGTAAACAAAAAGACCAGAAAATAACTTCTGGTCTCTTATCTCTAACGGCTCAACATCAACATGTTGTATAACATACTATCTTTTAACTTATCTACATCTGCGCCTAAAACTTTGGCGATCTCATAGGCATAGGCCCAAGCCGTTGCTGGCCCGCGACTGGTGATCAAATGATTCTTTTCATCTACAACGACTAAAGCTTCATCAAAATTACCATGCTTGACTTCATCTGCGATCCCGGCTTCCATTCCTGGATATAACGTATATTGGCTATCATCCAATAAGCCATAGCGTGCAAAAGCGATCGGAGCAGCACACATCGCCGCATTCCACTTACCAGCTTTTTTACGTTCGACCATAAATTGACGCAATGTTTCATTGTCACGCAAGGCTTCTGAACCAGGTAGACCCCCTGGAAAGATCACGATATCATAGTCCAATAAACTTTCATCCATGACCTTATCACAAGTCAACACGATATTATGGTCACCATTGACGATCTTATCGAATAAACCGACCATATCACATTTGATCCCGGCACGCCGTAAAACATCAACGCTTGATAGTGCTTCAACTTCCTCACAACCAGGTGCGATCATCACTGCTGCTGTTTTTGTCATTATAAAGCCCCCTAAAATATTTACTAACTCTATTTTAGTCCAAAATTTCGTTAAGGGCTAATTTTTGGACTAAAAAGTCGCCTTCAAGATCATCTTTGAAGAATTTTTTAGTCCAAACCTTGCCTATCGCTCCAGATAGCGAAGAATAACACAAGTTCACTTAGGTAGATCAACTACTCTAGATTGCTTTTTATACCTTCTTCACTTCATCAGGTTGACATCGCTACTAAGTTGGAATATTATAAATTTTTATAAATAAAGAACTAGAGGTATTATTATGTCAACACTTTTAGTCATCCAAGCATACTCCAACGATAAAAGTGCGCACTTGGATCGGCTTAACCAGCATTTTATTACAAGTTATCAACAAGCTCACCCCAAAGATCGGATCATTTTTCACGACCTTATCAAGGATAGCACGCCGACACTAAATTCACAGATGTTAATGGCCTTGCGAAAGAAACAGCATCAAAAGCCATTATCAGCGTTTGAACAAAAGTTGTTGTGTGAGCATGATGACTGGCTTAATGATTTCATGCTTGCTGATAAATATCTTTTCGTTGCTCCGATCCAACAACGGTTCTTACCCACAGAGCTCAAACAATATTTAGATCTGATCGTAGCCACATTGACCGAGATGGCCCCCCACAAAAAAGCCTTACATCTCCAAGCAACAGATCGGACCTATCATCCCAGATCACTTAAGTATTTTTGGGACACATATAAACACAAACATAACCTGGGAAATAAATATCTCCAAAAACTTTTATCCTTCTACGGGTTAAAAGATTTTACCACACTACATATTGAAGGTTTAGCAAACTGTTGCACCAGTTGCGACCTTTCATTAAAGCATTGTCAAAAACAACTGACCAAAATCGCAAACGCATTTTGATCACAGTGCGCAAAATTGCGGGAAATGCCGTACAGATAACGGTGATTTGGGCATGATGCGGGCTTAGCATCATGTACAAGGCATTGTTATCTGCTAGGCATTGCAATTTTAAGCACGACTACGATCACAGTGCGCAGAATTGCGGGAACTCAATAAAAATAACGCGGGTCTCACCACGTATTACTTCGTGTGAGACCCGCGTTATTCATCTGGCACTAATACCATTCACTTTTTTAGTTTATTTAAAATAATTGTTTGCCACCTTCGACAAATAAGAAAATACCGTAAACAACGACGATGATCCCGCTGATCAAATTGATCCACAATAGCAATTTATCTGGGATCTTGTGGCGAAAGACATTAAAAGCCGTTGTCATCCCCATGTCCCAAATAAAGGAAGCACTGACGACTCCAATGATAAAAAAAACACTTTCAGCCAAGGTCAAAGTCCCACGACTAGCCCCCAACATCATCGTCCCATCGATCAAAGCCTGGGGATTAGCCCAACTGACTACAAAAGCCGTCGTGATCGCTTGTTTTAAGCTTATCTTATTGTCATCGCTCGTTAAAGCCCGTTGATCAGCCGCCCGGATGATCCCCCAGCCAATATAAGCAGTCAAGAGACCACCGGCTAACATAATAAATAATTTCAAGGTCTGATTATGGGTGATCAAAGCTCCGATACCGTAAAAAGCCGCTAAACAAAAGAGCGCATCAAAGACCCAAACTAAAAAAGTATACAGCCAAGCCCGACTCAATTTATAAGATAAGCCGTTGTTGAACACATACACATTTTGCATCCCGATCGGCGCCACGAACGCAAATCCGATCAATAACCCTTGCCAATAAGCCAAATTACTCTCCCCATTCTCTAAAATACTCTTATTTGAATCATAACACAGATTTTAGGTAAGAGGACAAAAAAGAAGCCAGAGTTTCCCCTGACTTCTAGAACTGTTTACTTATTTGGCATCTTCCCATGCCTTTTCAAAAAGTGCATAGGAGAAATCTGCTGTTGTTTCTACAACTACATCCGCTTGGGCTAATTCAGTCGCATCTCCTACAGCCACCGCTGTCATTCCAGCAGCTTTGATCGCCGCTACACCCGAAACAGCATCTTCGACTCCAACACAATCCTTTGGTTCAAGCGCGACTGCTTTGGCACCAGCTAAGAAGATATCAGGAGCTGGTTTGCCGTTAGCAACTTTACTTGGATCAGCGATCGCATCAAATTCGTTTGCTAAACCTAGCTTTTCTAAGATCGCCGGCGCATTCTTGGAAGCTGAAGCAATTGATAATTTAACGCCATGCTCTTTTAATTCACCGATCAAACGGGTGATCCCTGGCAAAATATCTTCTTTTGTCAAAGTTTCGATCGCTTGCAAATAATAACCATTTTTCTTTTCGGCCATCGCCAAGATCTCTGCTTCAGTATAGTTATCACGTAACCCCCCAAATTCCAAGATCTTGATCAAAGAATCAGTCCGACTGATCCCTTTTAATTCAGCTTCAAATTCAGCGGGTAAAACTAGCCCTAATTGTTCTTTAGCTAGTTGGCTCCAAGCTTCAAAGTGAAACTTCGCTGTATCGGTGATCACACCGTCTAAATCAAAAATTGCACCTTTCATCAGTTTCCTCCTATTTTGCTGTTAATTTGGTCTCTTCACCATTCAATTTGATCTTCAAAGGTTCACCTTTCAACAATTCGATCTTAGAACCTGTCTTATCAACTTCGATACTCAACAAACGACCGCGGAAGTTGATCCGGAATTTGTAGCCATCCCACTCCTTAGGTAAGAATGGTGCAAATTCAAGTTCACCATCGATAACACGCATACCAGCAAATCCTTGAACGATCGCCAACCATGAACCCGTCATTGATGTGATGTGCAAGCCATCTTCAGTATCGTTGTTATAGTTATCCAAGTCTAACCGGGCTGTCCGGGAATACATTTCAAAAGCTTTATCTTCTTTGTGAAGGTCAGCAGCCAAAACCGAGTGGATCGATGGCGAAAGACTTGATTCATGCACGGTCAATGGTTCGTAGAAATCAAAGTTCTTTTCTTTTTGTTCTGGCGTGAAGTCTTCAACAAAGTAATAGATACCCTGTAAAACATCAGCTTGTTTGATATATGGTGAACGCAAGATCTTGTCCCATGACCAGTTTTGGTTCAATGGTAATTGCCCTTCTGGAAGATCTTTAACTGGTGTCAGGTCTTTGTCCAAGAAGGTATCATGTTGAACGAAGATCCCGAGTTCTTGATCTTGTGGTAAATACATATTATCCGCAATTTCATGCCATTTTTGACGTTCTGTCTCACCTAAATCGAGCTGCGCCAATTTTTGGGCTGAAACTTTATCAGCGATCTCATTTGCATAGTTCAAGCACCATTTAGCCAACATGTTGGTGTACCAGTTGTTATTGACGTTGTTTTCATATTCGTTTGGTCCGGTCACGCCGTGGATCATGTATTGTCCCTTGCGCTTGGAGTAATGCACTCGATCAGCCCAGAAGCGTGCGATCCCGACTAAAACATCAAAGCCATCGTGGGTCGCATATTCTTCATCACCGGTGTAACGAGTATAGTTGTAGATCGCATAGGCAATCGTTCCGTTACGGTGGATCTCTTCAAATGTGATCTCCCATTCGTTGTGGCATTCGATCCCGTTGAAAGTTACCATTGGATACAATGCACCTTTCAAACCTTGTTGTTGGGCGTTGTGGTAAGCCCCTGCTAATTGATCACACCGATACTTGAGTAAATTCTTTGTCACCGATTCGTCGGCTAAAGCTAAATACAACGGTACTGCAAAAGCTTCTGTATCCCAGTATGTGGCACCACCATACTTTTCACCG
The DNA here is from genome assembly GCF_001591685.1 of Ligilactobacillus murinus DSM 20452 = NBRC 14221. Classification (GTDB taxonomy): domain Bacteria; phylum Bacillota; class Bacilli; order Lactobacillales; family Lactobacillaceae; genus Ligilactobacillus; species Ligilactobacillus murinus. The sequence goes on from NZ_BCVJ01000033.1 coordinate 7,201, forward strand.
GTGAAACCTTTTGGCCCAATGTTTAAGCGAGCATCATCACCGTAATAAGTTGAGAAGAGTTGGAACAAGTTGAAGCGAATACCTTGTTGTGATTCAGCATTACCTGAGATCTCAACATCCGCTTTTTCCCAACGCTTAGCCCAACCAGCTGCTTGAGCTGCTTTCAACTCTTCAAATGAGCTTTCAGCTTGTTTTCGGCTCAAAGTTTGTGCAGCTTGTGTTAAAGCTGCTTGTGTTTCATGATCACGTGAAGTTACCACGATCACACGTTTTTCAAAAGCTACAGTTTGACCAGCAGCAACTTGGCCGGCAAATGTATTGACTACGCTCTTTTCAGTCGTTTCAGCTGCCATTGGTCGTAGATCGGTTACGTGGTCAGCTAACATTTCAGTTGTAAATTGTGGCGTACCAAAGTTATTTGGTATCGTTTGTGCCGTTAAAGACATATGTGTTTCAGCTACATTTTGTGCCAAAACATTCCAGAATTTTTCATCATAGTTTGCATCTTCATTGAAAACATCCGCATCAATGTATGATCTGATCTCAACGTCTGCTTCAGTATCATTTAAGTTTTCGATCGTGATCTTGGAAGCGTAGAGTTCTTTTTGCGCTACACTGACAAAACGTTCAAAGTTCAAACGGAATTTTTGACCGTCTTTTGTAACGATAAAGCTACGGTTTAAGATCCCTTTTTTCATGTCGAGTGCAAGTTCAAAGTCTGAAAATTCATCCTTAGCTAAATCAACCGAAGAGCCGTTCAACTTGATGTCAACTTTAGTGAAATCAACTGCATTGATGACCTTCCCAAAGTATTCAGGATAACCGTTCTTCCACCAACCAACACGTGTCTTATCTGGATACCAAACGCCTCCAAGATAAATCCCTTTATGTGTATCACCGGAATATGTTTCTTCAAACATCCCCCGCATCCCCATGTATTCGTTCCCAATACTGGTCATACTTTCTTGAAGTCGTTTTTCTTCGGGTTTAAATTCATGTGTGACTACTTTCCATGGATCGATCTCAAAAATTCTTTTCATTTACACTGACCACCTTTTAAAAATATAATTTAAACGTTTTCATTTTACACATTAATTATAAATGCAATCGGTTGCATTTGCAAGCAAAAAAATCTCTTTTTCTGAGATTTTTAGATTTTTGTAGAGGCGCGTTCTACGATCTTATGGGGCACGACTATGTGATCGGTCTCCAGCTTTAACTTATCATTTCCTTTTGTACTGATCGCTAAAGCGGCTGCTTCGGAACCTAAAAAGCGCGGGAAGATCTCGACTGAGGTCAAGGCTGGCCGAGCTGTTTTCGCAAGTAATGAGTTATTAAAGCCCAGCAAAGCAAGTTCAGATTGCTCGATCTCACAAATATCACAGAGATGCTGGATCTCTATTGCTAATATATCGTCACAAGCTACTACACCAACTTTACCGCCAGTTTTAGATAACATCTGGTCCAAAGCTTTGGCATTCTTTATTTCATCATCGCACTCAGTACTCAAGCACAATGGTGATTCAGTAATATTTACTTCACTCAAAGCCGCTAGATAGCCTTTATACCGTGCATTTTGAACCTTTTCAGAAAGATCAGTATGTGCATAAACGATCCGTGTCGCCCCTTTAGCGAGCAAGAATTTAGTTGCATCGTATCCCGCTTTGAAATTATCATTATCCACATAATACGTCGTCTCTTTATCGGTATATGGTGAACCGATCACAACATAGTGGATCTTTGGATATTGCTTGATAAATTCCAGCACTGGATCGTTGGCTTGGGAATAAACAAAGACGAACCGCGTGATATTTCCCCGCTTGATCATTGTTTCGATATTTTTGATCAATTCTTCAGTCGTTTGCCCTGACGCAACAGAGACTAACTGTGCATGCGCATTGCAGATCGAAGCTAAGCCTTGAATGATCTGGATGAAAAACGGATTATCCCCCACAGCTTCTTCGCGGGCTGGCAAAATGACCCCGATCGTATTTGAGGTTTGATTAGCTAAATTTTGGGCGGCAAAATTAGGCGAATAATCCAGCTCTTTCATCGCCTGGCGCACCTTATCTTTGGTCTCTTCACTGATCAACGGACTATCATGCATCGCACGTGAAGCTGTTGATGGCGAAACCCCAGCTCTTTTCGCGACATCTTTTATCGTTGCCATCTGAGCACCACCTTTCATAAAAACGTTTGCATAACCTTAAGTATATACCGCCAAAATGTCTTTATGCAAGCATTCATCAAAAAAACATGATATACTTAGAAAAAATTTATCGAGGTAATAGACTATGGATGCAACTGAAATGTGGCACGCATTTTGTGCCAACGAGCCTATGCTTACCAATGCCCCTCATGAAGCTTGGGCTTTTGGCTGTGAACCTGATTTTTTAGCCAAACTTGTTTTGCGCGGGCAAAAAACAGCTACTACATCTTCTTATCCCTTATATGCTCTAGAAAATGAGCCCCTTCCTCAAGTCGGTGAATATAACATCATCTTAGATGGCAACGACGAGGCGGTCTGCATCACCAAAACGACCAAAGTCTATCGCACATCATTTAAAAACGTTTCCGCGCGCCATGCTTATTTAGAGGGTGAAGGCGATCGGAGCCTAGCCTATTGGCGTAAAGTCCATCAAGCTTTCTTCACGGCCGAATTAGCCGAAGTAAAGCTGGACTTTACACCTGAACTCGAAGTCGTCTGTGAAGAATTTGAAGTTGTTTTTAGCTAAATAAAATGATCTGACCAGCAAGATACTAGTCAGATCATTTTATTTAGTATTGTGTGTTATTTACGCATGATCCGCAAAGCGTTCAAAACTGCGATCAAAGTTACACCGACATCCGCAAACACCGCTTCCCACATCGTTACGTCACCAAAGGCACCTAAGATCAAAAAGACAAATTTGATCCCCAAAGCTAAGCAGATATTTTGCCAAACGATCTTTTTAGTTCGACGTGCAATATTTAAAACACGTAAGATCGCAGCTGGATCATCACGCATCAAAACCACATCTGCGGCCTCGATCGCGGCATCAGAGCCCAAAGCCCCCATAGCGATCCCAACGTCGGCACTGGCTAAAACGGGGGTATCATTTAGGCCGTCACCGACAAAGCCAACTTTGCCAGTTTGAGCTTGTTGCAATTTTTCAACTTCAGCCAACTTATCTTGCGGTAAAAGTTCTGCTTTGACTGTATCGATCGCTAATTTAGACGCGATCGCATCAGCTGTTTTTTGGCGATCACCAGTCAGCATCACAGTCTGGATCCCTTGTTTTTTGAGTTCTTTTAGCGTTGCTGTAGAAGTTTGTTTGAGTGTATCAGCGATCTCCAAACACCCTAAATATTTGCCAGCATACGCAACATAGACTAATGTTCCAGTAGCTGTTGATGGTAACTTTGCCACCGCGATCTTCTGTTCATTTAGTAGCGATCTTTTTCCGACCAATAATTCTTTATCGGCAAAAACAGCCTTGATCCCTTGACCGACTACTTCTTTTACAGTTGCTAATTTTTCGGTCGGTAATTTTCCTGGGAAATATTCCACGATCGAACGAGCGATCGGATGGGGAGAATGCATTTCAGCAATCGCGGCTAATTCAACTAATTCAGCTTCTTTTACCCCTGCATCAGGATAGACATTTTCGACCTGAAATTTACCTTCTGTCAAAGTCCCAGTCTTATCAAAAACCAAAGTCTGGATCTGCGTCAATAATTCTAAATAGTTACTTCCCTTGACCAAAACACCAGCTCTAGACGAGGCACCGATCCCGGCAAAAAAGCCTAAAGGAATCGAAATGACCAACGCACATGGACATGAGATCACTAAAAAGATCAATGCCCGATAGAACCATTCGCTAAATGGGAGTCCCAAAAATAGCGGTGGGATAATTGCCAGTAATAACGCTGCTCCGACCACGATCGGCGTGTAGACTTGCGCAAATTTGGTGATGAACTTTTCAGTTGGCGCCTTTTTTTGACTTGCATTTTCAACTAATTCCAAGATCTTAGCAACGGTCGATTCACCATAAGGCTTAGTCACACGAACTTCGATAACACTGTCTAACACGATCGCACCACTCAAGATCTGTGCTCCAGTTTCGACTAAGCGCGGTTCTGATTCCCCCGTCAAAGCGGCCGTATCTAAATAGGCACTTCCCTGGATGACTTTACCATCTAAAGGGACACGTTCACCTGGCTTGATCTTGATCACTTCATCAAGCTCAACTTGTGTTGGTGAAACTTTAGTCACAGTGCCATCTTTAGTGACTAAATTGGCATATTCGGGACGAATATCTAATAATTGTGTGATCGAATCACGTGAACGCTCAACGGCAATATCTTCAAAAAGTTCACCTAAAGCGTAAAATAACATCACGGCGACCGCTTCGGGATACTGCTTGACGGCAAAAGCCCCCACCGTTGCGATCATCATCAAAAAATTCTCATCAAACCATTTACCATGAAAGATATGCTCGATCGCCTCTTTGATCACACCAAAACCGATGATCAAATAAGCTATTAGGTAAAGAGCAAATTCCAGCCCGGTACTTAAGTTTGGCAAATGTGCCACTAAAAATAGCAAGCTCGTGAGCACTATCTGAATAATTTTATTTTTGTTTGCAAAAATCGTCTCCATTGTTTGTCACCTCTAAACTTATGAATATATGTTCATATTTTCAATTAAAGTGTAACATGCTTATTTGGCTAATGCAATCATTTTAATTACTTTGACATTTAACCAAAAATAATGTAGCTTAAAAGTTAACTATTAATTGTGTCCTGTCTGGCCACTCTGACCTGAGAGGACTTTTTTTATAAATAACATAGGAGGATTTTATGGAAAGTAAGAAATTAACTTTCAGACATTATCTAATGATCGGTTCTTTGATCTTTGGGATGTTATTTGGAGCCGGAAACCTGATCTTTCCAGTTCATTTAGGCCAAATGGCTGGGAGCCACTGGCTAAGTGCAGCTTTAGGCTTTTTAGCTTCGGGGGTTTTATTACCAGTTTTAGGTCTACTGGCGATCAGTATCACTCAATCACGTGGTATCTATGAACTAGCTCGTCCCGTCGGCCACAGCTATGCGTTGCTCTTTATGATCTTGATCTACGCTACGATCGGACCATTTTTTGCAACACCTAGAACAGCGACTGTGCCCTTTACGATCGGTTTTGCTCCACATATCCCGCAAAATCAGCAATCATTAGGCCTATTGATCTATTCAGCGATCTTCTTTTTATTAGTCTACTTTCTGTCTATTCGGGAAACTAAGATCACTGCTTTGATCGGTAAAGTGCTTAACCCGGTCTTTTTAGTAATGTTATTTGTGATCTTTTTACTGGCTTTTAGCAGCCCACTAAGTTCAGCTGCGAGTGCCCCGATCACTAAAGAGTATTTGACGGGCGCTTTTGCTTCCGGCCTTCTCCAAGGCTACAACACGATGGATGCTTTGGCTTCGATCGCTTTTGGGATCACTATCGTTACCGCCGTCCGCCAATTTGGTCTAAAAGATAAAAAAGATATCGCTTTGGCAACTGCTAAAGGTGGTTCACTTGGGATCTTGTCGATCGGGATCATCTACATTGCTTTGATCTTGTTAGGAGCGCAAAGTGTCTCGACTTTTGGTCTGGCAGAAAACGGCGGGATCACTTTGACACAGATCTCTCATCACTATATGGGGATCTTTGGCGATGCTTTGTTAGCAACTTTGACGACGGTCACTTGTTTATCGACTTCAATGGGTCTTGCGATCGCCTGTTCACAAGCTTTCCATCAATTATTTAGTCGTTTTTCATATAAAGCGATCTTACTGGTCTACTGCTTGCTCTCATTTGCGATCGCCAACTTAGGACTTGATGCGATCATTTCTTGGTCATTACCAGTCTTGATGTTTTTATATCCACTAGCGATCACTTTGATCTTACTAGGTGTTTGTTCACCATTGTTTCATAATTATGCTTTGGTCTACAAAACTACGACATTTCTGACCTTGATCCCGGCTTTCTTTGACATGTTGAATGCTTTACCAGCTGGGCTAAAAGAAACTGCGCTAGTCCAAACATTGCTCAAGTTTGCTCAAACCTATTTCCCATTCTTTGATCTTGGATTTGGCTGGGTCTGCTTTAGCCTGTTAGGACTGCTCATCGGTCTTGGCGGATATTTCATGCGTAAAAAATAACTGATAAGAGGGTCTACCACGATGCAATATATCATGGTAGACCCTCTTTGCTAGAGCTTTGCGTTTATTTTAACAGTCCATGTTCGACTAAATATTTATGAGCGACCACACTTGCTTTTTGATGCTTAACGCTGACTTCATAGTTCATTTCTTGCATCTCTTCAGCGGTGATCTTGCCGGCTAATTTTTCTAAGCTCTGAACGATTTTAGGATTAGCTTGTGCAAACTTTTCATTCATCAATGGTGCCCCTTGATACGGTGGGAAAAAGTTCTTATCGTCTTTTAGCACCACTAGATCATATTGACGCACTTGCGGATCAGTCGTATAACCATCGACCAAATTGACCTTCTTTTGTGCGATCGCTTGGTAGCGTAAGGCAGGCTCCATGACCGATACCTTGCCAAAATCTAAATTATAGACTTGCTTTAAGCCCAGATAACCATCTTCTTGATTGGAAAAATCGGGATCAAAACCCGCATGGACCTTAGCGTTGACCCGTGCTAGATCACTTAATTTAGTCACATTGTATTTTTGCGAAAATTCCTTAGTCACCGCTAGATCATAACCATTTTGATATGCCATCGGTTTTAGATAGCGCAGATCATACTGTTTTGATAATTGCTTTTGCGCAAGTGTATACGTCTCTTTAGGATCACTAGGTGTCTTTTTATCGTGATCGACTAACGCTTCTAAGACTGTACCAGTAAATTCAGGATAGATATCAATTTGTCCCTTTTGAAGTGCTTTAAACAAAAATGTCGTGCCCCCAAAATTAGGTTTTAACGTCACCTCAGCTTTAGGATCGGCTTGCTTGATCAATTCCTTATACATATTCATCAAGATCTCTGGTTCACTACCAAGTTTACCAGCGATCACGACTTTAACGGGCTTAGGCTGTAAAGTTTCGTATACTTTCACGCCACCAACGCCCGCCCCTAAAAGAGCCAAAAGCGCCAAAGTTATATAGATCCGGCGAGAATTTTTGCCGATAAATTTTAAAAGTCCACTACAAATGAAAGCCAAAGCCGCTGATAAGATGCCCCCGATCAGCAGATAATCATTGTTATTTTGCTGGATCCCAAGCATGATATAACTTCCTAGACCACCAGCACCGATAAAAGCGGCTAAAGTTGCCGTACCGATGACCATGACTAAGGCGATCCTGATCCCCGATAAGATCAACGGTAAAGCTAACGGAAATTCGAGTCGTTGTAGTTGTTTAAAACGTGAAAGTCCAAATGCCTGAGCAGCTTCTTTTAAATTAGGATCAACATTTTTCAACCCTGCATACGTATTTTGATAGATCGGCATGATCGCATATAACGTTAACGCGATCACCGCTGGGACGGTGCCGATACCGACTAATGGGATCAAAAGGCCTAATAACGCTAAACTAGGGATCGTTTGGATGATCCCAGCTACCTGCAGACCGGCCTCGCCTAAAAATGGTCGATCGCGTAAACTGATCGCTAAAGGGACCGCGATCAAAACAGCGATCACTAACGAAATAAGTGAGATCGCCAAATGTTGCCCCAGTGCCTGTAAGATCTCAGTACGTTGCACACTGATTGTTTCAATCAATTTTGCCATTAGCGCCGACCCCCTTGTTCTGCCAAATAAGCTAAGAGTCCTTGATACGTGAGTTGATAAGTCTGTGCTTGATACGTGAATCGTAGCTCAGGTGTTTTTTGAAGTTGGGTCAATAAGTCATCAAAACTCTCGAGCTCGACTGCATTTTTAGCGTCTGCGATCTTGGTCGGATACGCTGTCTGTAATAAATATTCCAAATTCCAAAAGTGGGGACATTCAGGATCAAAGAAGTCCTTTACAAAATCGTTAGCCGGCTGTTGCATGATCTGCGTAGGTGTGCCGACTTGTTGTAAATGCCCCGCATGGAGAACAGCGATCCGATCGCCCAAGCGTAAGGCTTCTTGCATATCGTGGGTCACAAAAACGATCGTCGGCTTTAATTTTTGGTGCAAGTCTAAGATCAGATCCTGCGACTGGCGTCTTAACACGGGGTCTAAGGCACTAAATGATTCATCCATCAAAACTAGATCTGGCTTAGTGGCTAAAGCCCTGACGATGGCCACGCGTTGCTTTTGGCCCCCTGAAAGTTCAGCTGGTTTACGTTTGGCAAAGATTTTTGGGTCAAGTTCAACAGACTTTAACAATTCAGCTGCTCGAGCACGGCGTTTTTCTTTGGTCACTCCGAGTTGCTCAAGTTGGATCGTGATGTTATCTTCAAGCGTCAAATTTGGAAATAAACTACTATCTTGCAACACATATCCCGTATTTAGCCGTAATTTTTGCTTGTCATATTCTTTGATCTTTTTGTTATTTAAATAAATATTGCCCTGCGTAGGGATCGTCAGTTGATTTAACATCCGTAAGAGCGTTGTTTTACCACTACCACTTGGACCTACTAGCACAAAAAATTCCCCAGCATCTATCTCAAGATCAATATGATCTAAGATCGTGTTTTCACCATATTTCATCCCAACGTCTTGATAATGGATCATCGCTTTCACCTCGCAATTTTATACCATCTAGTCTGACGGAAAGTAAGCAAAAATACAATCGATACGCTCAAAATATCAATTTAGCGGGTCATAGATCTTAAAGTTACCCCAAAAGCTAGCTGATCAGGTGATCCTTTAGCGCTGGCTGATCGAAGCAATAGCAATAAATTCCAAATCTTCCCGCAACTATATTTCCCTGGAAATAAAAAGCCCCCCTCCATAAGAACATATTTATCTCATGGAGAGGACCCTTCGTTAATCTAGTACCATTTGATTTGTATATAGATCGTAATAGAAACCTTTTTGGGCGATCAACTCGGAATGACTGCCCTGCTCGATCACATTACCGTCACGTAAAACCGCGATCTTATCGGCATTGATGATCGTCTTTAAGCGGTGAGCGATCACAAAGCTCGTTCGGCCAGCTAAGACCGCATCCATTGCTTGTTGGATCTTTTCTTCCGTCACGGTATCAACGTTAGAGGTCGCCTCATCTAAGATCAAGAGATCCGGATCAGATAATAACGTCCGCGCGATACTTACCAATTGCTTTTGACCCGTTGAAAAGATCGATTGCTCATCACTTACTTTAGTCGCATAGCCTTCCGGTAGACTCATGATAAAGTCATGGATCTGGGCTTGCTTAGCAGCAAAGATCATCTCTTCATCACTTGTATTTGGAGCACCATATTTGATGTTTTCGGCGATCGTCCCCGTAAAGAGCAATGAATCTTGCAACACGATCCCAACTTTTGAACGCAAAGACTTGAGTGTGAGGTCGCGCACATCGACCCCATCAAAAGTCACCGTCCCAGAATCAACGTCATAAAAGCGATTGAAGAGATTCATCGTTGTCGTCTTACCTGAACCCGTTGGCCCAACTAAGGCTAACATTTGACCCTTTTTCACTGAGAGATCGATCCCATGCAAGATCTCTTTTCCTTCATCATAGCTAAAATGCACATCATTTAAAGCCACTTTTGAACGTAAGCCTTCTTGCTTTTTACCATCTAAAACTAGATCTTCTTCTGGTTGCGCTTCGACTTTAGCTAAACGTCTCGCACCGGTCAGTGCCAACTGGATCATCGAATAGATCGAAGTCAATTGTGTCAATGGTTGGAAGTAGGTTTGCGAATACTGCACAAACATTACGATCAAGCCCAGACCAGTCGCTGTATTCATCGAGTCAGCCACGATCAACCAGATCCCCCCAACGATCACGATCGCTAAATTCAACAATGACAGACCTTGCATCAAAGGAAACAAAAGACCCGAATAAAACTGGCCTTTAAACATTGTATCTTTAACACGTTGGTTGTATTTTTTAAAACCAGCGATCGATTCTTGTTGTAGCCCATTACTCAAAATGACCTGTTCACCGTTGATCTGCTCATTGACATAGCCGTTTAAGTTTGAGATCTCATCTTGTTGAGCATCTAAATATTTCCGAGCCTTTGACATGATAACTAAAGCGATCACCAAGACAAATGGCGTTGAGGCTACCGTGATCAAAGCTAGTTTGACGTTGATCGAAAACATCACGACCAAAGTTCCGATGTAAAGTGCCCCTTGAGAAACGATCTCAAAGACTGCATTATTCAAAGCGTTGAAGATATTATCGATATCTGAAGTAAATAACGATAAGATCTTCCCGTCTTGATGTGTATCAAAATAACGGATCTTCATGCGTTGCAATTTAGCAAATAAGTTTTTGCGCATGCCATTTGTTGCGTCCGCATTAAACTTAGACATGATCATCCAAGCAATGAATTGGGCTAACACATTCAATAAGAAATACAGGGCCATCAATTTCAATGCCGTATAAAAAATAGCCATTGAAGCACTCGCACGTGTCGCTGGATCAGCTAATTGAGCGACATATTTAGTCAAAGCTGTGACCGCGTTTCCCATATAGATCGGCGCGATCACTTGGAAAAAGGTCGCTAGTAAAGTCAAAACGATCATAATTGTCACAGCTATCCAATATTGCTTTAAATACTTCCAAAAGTAGCCACAGGCAATTTTAAAATCCTTCATTTTACAGCTCTCCTTCCTCGATCTTATCTTTAGCACGTTGCGTTTCATAGATCTCACGATAGACCTTTGAAGTCGCTAATAATTCCTGATGCGATCCCCAAGCTACGATCTGGCCTTGATCTAAGACCATGATCTTATCAGCATCCATCACCGAGAAGATCTTTTCTGCGATCACAAAAGTCGTGGTCTGCGTCAATTCCTTTTCTAGTGCTTCTTTGACCCGTTTTTCCGACTTAGCATCTAGCGCCGAGGTCGAATCATCTAAGATCAAAACTTTTGGCTTGCCGACGACCCCACGTGTGATCGATAGACGTTGCTTTTGTCCCCCAGAAAAGTTCGCCGAACGCTCTTCAACTTGATGTTCATATTGATCATCGTAGCGCTCCACAAACTCAGCTGCCTGTGAGATCTTCGCTGCCCATCTAAAATCTTTAGTGGTGGCATTACGATCACCTTGGCGCAAGTTATCTGAGATCTTGCCTGAGAAAAGTAAGGCTTTTTGTAAAACTAATGATACCGCCTTACGCAATGAAGTTTCATTTACCTCACGTAGATCGACCCCGCCAACTTTAACGACTCCAGAAGTTGGATCGTACAAACGAGTCATCAACTGAGCTAAGGTCGATTTTCCTGAGCCAGTAGCCCCGATGACCCCGATCGATTCACCAGAAGCAACTTTAAAACTGATATTTTTGAGCGTTTCATGTTCAGCTCCAGGATAAGCAAATGAAACATTGTCAAATTCAACAGCCCCATCAAGTTCCACTTCAGGTGCCTTTGGATCAAATGTTAGATCTGGTTTTGTATCTAAAACTTCTTTTATTCGCCCTAAAGAAACAAAACCACGCGCATACATCGCCATCGTCATGCCACCAAAGGCTAATGTGAATAACATCTGCATTAGATACCCGATATATGAGGTGATCGCCGCCAGTTCACCCGGGTTATTTTCCACGTTTATCCCAACTAGATAAACGACGGCGGTGATCCCCACATTGCAGACTAAGAAAAAGGCGGGCAATAAGCATGAAAATACATATCCGATCTTGATATTTAGATCATTCATATCATCAGCCACTTCACCAAAACGTTTTTCTTCATTTGTTTGTTGGTTAAAGGATTTGATCACCCTGATCCCTTGCATCGCTTCTTTAGCGATCGTATTACTGCGATCTAATTTCTTTTGATAACGATCAAACATCTTACCTAACTGCGGAAATGTCAAGCCGATCACTAAAAAGACCGCTAAAAACATCGCTACTTGTAACCACCAGAAACGTGGAATGGTGACGATCCCCATCACAAAGGCCCCGATGATCATGATCGGCATCCGTAAAACTTGCATAAAAGTCATCATTACGACATTTAGCACTTGATTCATATCGTTGATCAAACGAACGACTAAGGTACTAGCCGAAAATTTTTCAATATTACTCAAAGAAAATGTTTGGATCTTTTCATAAGTTTGTTGTCGTAGATCACTAGTAACGCCTTGCGCGACTCGAGCAGCAAAATAAACATTCAAGATCCCGGCGATCACTCCGATCACTGCTAATGCGATCAAGAGCATACCTTCTTTAAACATTGCCTGACGATCATTTTTTAATAAATTATCTAAGATAAATTGTAGGATACGCGGTTGCAATAGAGATGCACCTGCAGCCACAATGATCGAAATGACCGCACCTAAGATCGCACCTAAATAGTTTTTCAAGTGTGGTTTTAAGATCTCCATAGTCCCCTCCATAATGATAAATTTATTAAGCTATTTTTGCTTCGTATGTACCAGTCTAGCTGAATTTTAATTTTTATTCAACTGCTCAATTTAAAAATAGTTTTGCTATAATAGTTAAGAAGTTTATTAACTCTAGCAAGACACAAGGTGAATATTATGATGGATAATGATTTGAATCTCCCCTCAAAGGAGGAAACAGAAGCCAGTGTACAGATCTTTAAAGCCTTTGGCAATGAGACGCGCTATAAGATCTTGTACTTATTATTTGAAAAGCAGCTTACAGTAAGCGAGATCACCCAAGCGATCGGCATGACACAATCAGCAGTCTCGCATCAACTAAAGATCTTGCGCCAAACAGGGTTAGTCTCTAGCACACGTGACGGACAACACGTCTATTACACTTTAGCTGACGATCATATCATCATGATCTTCAAGCAAGTTAAAGAACACATCAATGAAGATTGAACACAAAAAAAGCGTAACTCCAAAAAGTCACGCTTTTTTCTTATCTTACGCGCGTGTAGAGTTTATCTACCGGAGCACGATTACCGTCATGTCCAAATTGCGCTAATTTATTTTCAGATGAATTATTCCAGGCTAAATAGTCTTGTTCATCTTCCCAAACATTGAGCAAGAGGAATTGGAAATTCTTTTTCAAAGAGATCAAGACTTTAGAAGCCTTCAATCCAAGAGGACGTGTAGCTTTATTATTCCAAGAATCAACGACTGCATTGAAAACTTTTTGTTGATCAGTATCTAAAGTCACATACCGCAATTCTAGTAGACTATCCCAGTTTGTTTCACCGATCTCTTTTAAGACGCGGTAATTCAAACCAGATTCAAACACTGTAGGTTCACCAGAGATATCAACGAGCAAATAACCATCTTTGTTGGCTAATGCACGATAAAGTAAAAAATTCCGGTCAGCGTAACGATCTGAGAGCGTCGTCAACATTTTTTCTGGTCCTAAGGCCAAATTAATTTCATTTAATGACATAATTCATCCTTCTTTCAGCAGACTTACTTTATTAGTATAGCACTAGAACTATTCTAAACCTATTAGCCAAAAACTGCTAATTATTTCTTTGGATAACCTACAAAATATAACTTACCACTGATATATTCGCCCAAAAAGACCTCTGCACTGCTCTTAAAGCCATTTTTTTGTAATTGCTCATCAAGCCAGGCTTCATCTTGTGAGATCATCTCTAAAATATCATAATTGATGATCCCATCACTGATCAAGGGATAACGAATGCTTTCATCATCACCATATTCAAGCACTGTCAATTGGCCATTTTGTTCCAAAACAGCCCGTTTGACTCGTGCTAACTCATAGATCCCATTGACCCGCAATCTAAACATCAATTCATCGGCGGTCACCCCGCGTTGTCAACTACCCCTCACTAAAGTGAGGGGCTTGTGAGGCTAAGCA
>NZ_BCVJ01000034.1 GCF_001591685.1 Ligilactobacillus murinus DSM 20452 = NBRC 14221
TTTTACATTTTATATAGCAGGATATTTATGACTTTGAAATTAGTTACAGCGACCCCAGCTGATCTACCTAAGATAAAAGAATTGTATTTGAGTGCTTTTCCAGCCGTAGAACGGATCCCTTTTAGGCTGTTAAAAAAGCGTACTAAGACCGGGATAGCCGAATTTTGTAGTCTCTATGACGATGATAACTGGGTCGGTTTTATCTACACGGTCAAAAATGCCGAACTGGTCTATGTGTTCTTTTTGGCGATCAAAGAAACTGAGCGCTCTAAAGGGTATGGCAGTGGCTTGATGGAACTGATAAAAGAACGTTATCAAGGGCAAGTGATCGGCTTAAGTGCTGAAAAGCCTGATGCAACTGCAGCTAACAACCATGAGCGTTTACGGCGTTTGAAGTTTTATGCTAAAAATGAGTTTTTACCGACTGATTTTTATACAGCTGAAAAAGGTGGCGTGGAGTTTGAGTTTTTGACCCAAAATGGGCAAAAGATCAGACCACAAGCTTATCCAGAGTTAATGGCCCAATGCCTAGGACTGTGGCAAAAATTCTTATTACCGATCAAAGTAGTTAAAGATTAGTCAAAAAAAGTGGTTCATTTGGGCCACTTTTTTCATTAGCTTGAAAAATTTGCAAAAAAGTGGATTAAATTAGATAATAAAAATTATCAAACTTAAAGGAAGAAAAAAATGAAACGATTAGTGTTGGCAGAAAAACCAAGTGTTGCTCGTGATCTAAGTAAGATCTTGGGAGCAGACCAAAGACACAAAAATTATTATGAAGGCAAGGATCATGTCGTTACTTGGGCTCTTGGGCACTTATTGACTTTGAAGATGCCGGAAGATTTAAAGAATGAATGGCAAACTTGGCAAATGGAAACTTTACCAATGATCCCTAAGTATATCGGGACTAAGCCGTTGCCTAAAACCAAAGCACAATTAAAAGCGATCGCTAATTTAGCTAAACGAAAAGATATCTCAGAAGCGATCATCGCTACTGATGCAGGGCGTGAGGGCGAATTAGTTGCGCGCTGGATCTTGGAATATATTCGTTTCAATAAGCCAGTCAAACGTTTATGGATCTCTTCACAAACCAATAAAGCGATCAAAGAAGGTTTTGCTTCACTAAAACCAGCTAAAGCTTACGATGATCTTTATTATTCGGCCTTAGCTCGGGCTAAAGCTGACTGGTTGATCGGATTGAATGTGACGCGCGCTTTAACGGTCAAATATCAAGATAATTTATCTGCTGGTCGGGTCCAAACGCCAACTTTAGCTTTGGTCGCTAAGCAAGAAGAAAAGATCAGCAAATTTATCCCGCAAAAATATTTTACGCTCAGTCTCGAAGTTGCTGGTCAAAGAGCAACTAGGGTCCAAAAAGATCCTTATGCCCTAAAGGAGCGCCAAGCAGTAGATGAACTCGTTAAAAAGCTGAGTTCCCAAAATGGTAAAGTCGAGCAGATCACGGCTAAAGATAAGACGATCCCGGCCCCTTTACCATATGATCTAACAGAATTACAGCGCGTTGCTAACGAAAAGTATGGTTATTCAGCTAAAAAGACCTTGTCACTAGTCCAAAGTTTATATGAAGTTCACAAGATCGTATCTTATCCTCGGACTGATAGTAAATATCTGTCTAATGACTTAAAAGTGACGTTAAAAGATCGTTTACATGCAATCGCCGGCCTATTTCCAGAAGCTAAGCAGTATGCTGTTAAGGGGGCAAAAGTCGGTCAAAATAAAGCTTTTAACGATGCTAAGGTGACAGATCACCATGCTTTGATCCCAACTGAACAGTTGCCACAATATAATAAGCTTAATAGTGATGAACATCGGATCTATACCTTGATTGCCGAAAGATTTGTGGGGTTATTTGCAGCGCCTCACAAAGAACGCCAAGAAAAGATCGTGTTTGTATTTGGTAAGGAACATTTTAAATTGACCCAAACTAAAGTCATTGAAGCTGGTTGGAAAAAGAAGGAAACCCCAGAAAAGTCAGTCGCTAAGTTTAGCGAAGGCATGCAAATTTCGCCACATTTTATGGTCAAAGAAGCCTTAACGACCCCACCTAAGCCTTTGAGTGAAGGATCGCTTTTAGCTCAAATGGAGCGTTATAGCTTAGGGACACCCGCGACCCGCGCGGAGATCATTGAAAAATTAGTCAAATCAGAACTGATGGAACGGACTAACAATAGTTTACGGGTGACTAAAAAAGGCCAACAATTGCTGGAATTGGTCAATGAAGAGCTCGTTAGCCCACAATTGACTGAAAAGTGGGAACAACAGCTTGAACAGATCGCTAAGGGAAATTATGATAGCAAAAAATTCTTACGTGAGATCGAAACTGATACGAAGCGTTTAGTTCGTGAAGTCAAGAATAGTCAACAAAAATATCAAGACTTTTCATTGACTAAGAAAAAATGTCCTAAATGTGGTGCCTTTTTGAAGGAAAAGAAGGTCCGGGATGGTAAATTGCTAGTCTGCACCAGTGAAAGTTGTGATTATAAGCGCCGCGCTGAGGCAAAAGTCTCCAATCACCGTTGTCCAGTTTGTCATAAGAAGATGTTGATCGTCAGTGGCAAAAATGGTGATTATTTCAGATGTAAATATGATGGTACTACTGAAAAATTAACTGGGGGCAAAAAGAAGAACAAGAAGATGACCAAACATGAAGAAAGACGGCTTTTAAAGAAGATCAATCAAGATGATGAGCCGCAAGAAAGTGCTCTAGCGCAAGCTTTAAAAGCCGCGTTAGGTGATAATAACGTTTAAAATAAATAACGCCCATAAGTAACGTAAACTCCAAGAGTTGACGTTGCTTGTGGGCGTTAATCATTAATTTTTTGCGAGTAATAAGAATTTTAGCCAAAGGACTTGATACCAAGTTTGCTTGATATGCTCTGAGCTAGCTTCAGCTTCAGCTATTTTTTCGTCCAGAAATTTTTGGAGTTTACGGTAGATCTTAGTATTCACCATCCAATTGTGGAAGCGCGGTGAAAACTTAGAGAGGCTGAAAAAGCCTAAAATAAAGAAGGGCACTTGGGGGACAACTGGAAGTAAGATTCCGATCACTCCAAAGATAAAACTAATGATCGCAAGAAGCAACCATAAGAAGCGTTTAATGTGTTTGAACATCGAATCCACCCTTTCTTAGCTGTATACAATGTATTCCCTTTCTTAGCTGTTTAGAAAAGCATAACATAGAATTTTTTATTTGTCTGTAAAAGTAATATAAATTTTTATTAAGACTTTGAAGGTAGTGATAAGATGCTTGAAAAAACGATAAAAAAAACATACCAAGAAGCCTGTGAGGCAATGCGACAAAAGGAGTATCCAAAAGCGCGCTTTTATTTTGATGAGGTCCGGCAAAGTGCCCCGACATATCGTTCGGTCAATTACTTTTTAGCTAAATGTGCTTTTGTGCTCAATGAAGCAGAAGAAAATATCTATTCCTTAGTTGGGGCACATTTGGCGACTGAAACGACCAAAAATCGTGATGCAGCTTATCAGTTAGCTTTAAAAACGGCGGTCAAGTTCAAAAATGAGACCAAATTGGCTGACTTTTTAGAGCAAGCTAAAGCAGATGCGGTCCCAAAACTGGAGCCTTTTGCTGAAACTTTGGCTAAGTGGACTGGAAAAGCTCCAATGCATCTGCGTTTTAAATTTATTCAGTTTGCTAAAAATAAGACCCCGATCGCCAAAACTTCCCATCCCAAATATCGGGCGTATAAATTTTTTATCAACGGGATGAGTGAGCACCAAAAACAGCGCTTTGCGATTGGAAAATGGCAAGAATTAGCGGTCACCAAGCCTAAATTTTTAGAGTTCAAAGGTTACATGTCATGTTCGATCAGGGATGAACGAACGTATTATCGTAAATATTTACCTAAGTTTCCCGATCTTTTTTTACGTTCGGTCTTCAATGACCGTTTAGAAGAAGACGAATTTTTCAAATCAAAATGGGAACGATCTCGCGTTTTTTCGCTCTTACAGATCCCAGCTTTTGACCGGCCTAAGATCGCTGAATTACTGGAGTTAAATGATCTTTTGGATGAAACAGCAAAGCGACATTTAAAGGGGTGTGATGATCTAGTCTATTTAAAAAAAGCAGGTGAAGTATTACCTGAAAGTCAGGCAACTGAGCTGTCAGAGCTAAAATTGCTCAAAGAATTTGGCTATTTATGCAAGAAAAATTGTGGTCATACACTACATTTAGCTGATAAATGTCAATATGAGCGTAACTTTATCCAGTTATTGGGCCAGATCTCACGGCGTAAGTTGCCTTTGATCCATCCGCCTAAAACTTATCGGCCGACCAAAGAACAATTTGATTTCTTGAAGTGGCTTGCTCAAAATAAGCACGTCGTCATCAACTTACTAGGTGTTGGGGGTTCGGGAAAAACTTATACTTTGGGCCAGATCCTTGATCCTAAAAAGACTTTAGCTTTAGCCCCGACGCATAAAGCACGGCTGAATTTAGCGCAACATGGCTTCTTTAACAATGATACTTTGCAACATGTGATCTATGAGATCGAAAATGGCAATGAAGAACTGGTGAATGATTATGAAGTTATCATTATTGACGAGGTATCGATGGCGCCTCTGGAATTATTAGCTAAATTGACCCAAACTTTTAGTACGAAAGTCCGCTATCTTTTGGTCGGAGATGAAAAGCAATTACCACCAGTATCACAAGATGAAGATGCGTTGAGTGTTTGTGGTGACCCTATGGCTTTGATAAAAGCTAAAGGAGCCTGTTTTTATTTTAGAGCCAATCTGCGCTGTAAAGATAAAGCAACTGGGGAGTTGATCGCAGCTTGCCGAGCTGGAGATAGCAGTTATTTAGCCCATAGTCAGGCATTTAGGACGGCTACCGGTAAAGAAATGGTCTTAGCTAAATATCAACACGAAGCTTTGGAAGAGTGTATGATCTTAGCTTATCGAAATAAGACGGTTGGATTGATCAATCAGCAATTTTATCGCATTTTGTCAAAGGATAAGCAAAAAGTTGTGCCGTTTTATTTTCAAAATGGTCTTGGGCGGGGAGGTTTTTTTATTGGAGCTAAAGTCGTGTTCTATCATAATGATGATAGTTTTCAAAATTATGGCTATACGAATAGTGAATTTGGTGAGGTCATAGGACTTGAGCTCAAAAATGATGATGAAGATAGTACAGTAACAGTCCAAACTGAAGTCGGAAAGTATAAATTGCCCCTGTATCGAGCTAAAAAAGATCTCCTCTTAGCCTATGCCTTAACGATCCACAAAGCTCAAGGTAGTGGAGCTAAACGGGTCTACGTCTTAGAACCCAAAGATCATGGTCTAGCATATACGGCGGTCTCACGTGCTAAACAGGAATTGTTTTTTGTTGGAGTCACACGAGATCAACTCTTAAAGGGAGTACAAACAGAGACTCCAAAAAAGAAAAACTTGCTAGATCTTATGGATTATAAAAATAAATAGATCTAATTGCTTACGTTTAGTAAAGACTAGTGCTAAAATGTACTTGTCACTATATTTATTTTTAGAAGGGCGGCGGAAATTAGATGTTTAATAATTTCTTGTTAAAAGAAGTGCTCGAACATTCATTCAACATTCCGGTACAAGTGACGTATGCCAATGGTAAAACAGAACGGTACGGAGATGGTGAACCGCAAGTAAAAATAACCTTCCACCGAGATTTTTCGATGCGAGAGTTAATTCATAATGCTTCGTTGACTTTAGGAGAAGCATATATGGATAAAGAAATTGAGATCGAAGGCTCGATCCAAGACTTGATAACCTCAGCCTATGAATCAGCTGATAGCTTTTTGAATAATAATAAGCTCAAACACTTTTTACCAAAACAGTCTCATACTGAGCGAAAAAGTAAGTCAGATGTACAGAGCCACTACGATATCGGTAATGATTTTTACCGTTTGTGGCTCGATAAGACACTGACCTATTCGTGTGCATATTTCAAGCGACCACAAGATACACTTGAAGAAGCTCAACGAAATAAAGTGCATCATATCATCAATAAGTTAGATCCTAAACCCGGGAAAACTTTACTTGATATTGGCTGTGGGTGGGGCACCTTGATGCTAACTGCCTGCAAAGAATATGACTTAAATGTTGTTGGGATCACGCTAAGCAAGGAACAATATGATCTAGTCACGCAGCGGATCAAAGATGAAGGCCTTGAAGATCGGGCTAAAGTTATTTTGGAAGATTACCGTGAGCTCAAACATGAACCGTTTGACTATATCACTAGTGTAGGTATGTTTGAACACGTAGGTAAGGAAAATCTAGGTGAATATTTCCAAAAGATCTCCGATTATTTAAAACCAAATGGCGTAGCTTTGATCCACGGAATCACCCGGCAACAAGGGGGGGCGGTCAATGCGTGGATCGATAAGTATATTTTCCCAGGTGGTTATATACCTGGGTTAGCTGAAAATATCGAACATATCGTTGATGCTGGAATGCAAGTGGCTGATATTGAAACTTTGCGTCGCCATTACCAAAAGACTTTGGAATTATGGGACCAAAACTTCCGCCGTGCACTACCTGAGATCAGAAAAATTGAAGATGAACGTTTTATTCGTATGTGGGATCTGTATCTCCAAGCTTGTGCGGCTTCATTTGAGTCGGGCAATATCGATGTGATCCAGTACCTGATCTCGAAAGGACCAAGTGGTAGCAACTTGCCAACTACACGTGAATATATGTATCAAGCATAAAAAAATGGAGATCATATAGATCTCCATTTTTTATGCTTTTTTACGATTAAAGAAGTAAATGCCACCGCCTACAAATGCAAGGGCTAAGACGATCACAGTCGCTAACGAATAGGTCTCGATCATGGCAACGATCTGCGGCCAGGCTGAACCAGCCATCCGACCAACGATGATCAAGACTGTATTCCAGATCAAGGTACCAAGAGTCGTCAAAATGATAAAACTTGTAAATTTATAATGGGTCATGCCTGCCGGAACGGAGATCAAAGAGCGAACTACAGGTACGAATCTTCCAAAGAACAAAGCTAAGACGCCATTTTTTTGGAAGAATTTAGTTGCTTTGTCTAGATCTTTAGCTTTGAAGCGTAATGTTTGGCCGACTTTACCGTTTAAGATCTTTTCAAGGCGTTCGACAGATAAGAAATGTCCTACCGCATATAAGATCGCTGCTCCTAAAACAGCTCCGATCGTAGCGGCGGTGATCGCCCCCAAAACATTTAGCCCAGCAGTCAAGGTCAAGAAACCGGTAAATGTCAAAACGACCTCTGAAGGGATCGGTGGAAAAATATTTTCAAGGGCGATCAGCAGTGCGATCCCGAGGTATCCATACTGTCCGATAAGTTCGGTCAAAACTGTTGTGTCCATTAAAATTCTCCTCTTAAGTTAGTAAATATGATTCTACTGGAGACGCTTTAAAAAGACAACCGAATTAGACAAATTCACCTCAAATTTTAAAATTCCTTAAAAATAGTGACGAAAGCTAATGCAATATATCTTAAATAACGCGGGCCCCTCACGATGCAAGGAGCGCATCATGGAAAGCCCGCGTTATTCATGCAACGTCTCACACGCTGATAAAATTATTTTACAAACCAGAAGTAAGCAATGACTAAAAGCCCTAAGATGATACGATACCATCCGAAAGCTTTGAACGTATGCTTTTTGATATATTGCATCAAGAACTTGATCGCAATGATCGAAGTGATAAAGGCTGTGACTAGGCCGACGACCAAGATCCAAATTTCTAAAGGTGTAAAGCTAAAGCCAAATTTAACTAATTTGAATAGTGCGGCACCAAACATGACAGGAATTGCCAAGAAGAAAGTGAATTCAGTCGCAACTGTCCGAGAAACGCCTAAGATCAAAGCACCTACGATTGTGGCTCCTGAACGAGATGTCCCGGGAAATACCGCTGCGATCAATTGGAAAAAGCCGATCAAAACTACGGTGTAATACGAAAGTTCAGCGATCGAGGTGATCTTAGGTTGCTTATTTTTATGTATATCTTCGATCAAAATAAAAGCAATACCAAAAACGATCAAGGCGATAGCGACACAGGTCGGGTTATAAAAGAGACGTTCAAAAGTATCATTGAAAGCTACGCCAATGATCCCAGCCGGTAAGCAAGCAATGAAGATCTTGAGCCACATGATCATGATATCTTTGTCGACATAACGCCAGATACCTTGAGCCTGTGTATTTTTATCGGCTTGGTGGAACGGCCAGATCTTGTGCCAGTAGATCACGACTACGGCTAAGATCGCTCCAAGTTGGATCACCACTTCAAACATGCTGTAAAAATCTTTTGAAACATCAAGTTGGACAAATTGATCAAGTAAGATCATATGGCCAGTACTACTGATCGGTAACCATTCGGTGATCCCTTCAACGACCCCGAATAAGAAAGCCTTTAAGAGTTCAAATAACATTATAGTGAAAATTCCTTTCTCAATATTAAGAATCCTATTCATTATAAGATAAGTTTTTTTAAGTGACAAGTAGAGTAGTTTTTAGCGAGTAGCTAAGAGTTAAAACAAGGGAATATTATGCGTACGTGGTATAATTATAGTTAATAAAGTGACAAGGTGATCAAATGACAGAACAAATCGAAATCAGTAACGCTGAGTGGGAAGTGATGCGCGTGATCTGGACATTGGGACAAGCGACTAGTCGCCAGTTGATCGAGATCATGGAAGTAAAGCAAAACTGGAAACCAGCCACAACTAAAACGCTTTTAGGGCGGTTAGTTGCTAAAGACGCACTTGAAACTAAAAAAGAGGGGCGGGGGTTCATCTATTCGCCTTTAGTTCAAGAACAAGCGACGATCGATGCGCAGTTGATGCAAAATTTTAGCAATATTTGTCAGATGCATGTCGGCAAGACTTTGGCTTATTTAGTAGAAAATCTCAATTTAACGCAGAGCGATATCGCTAAAATAACTGCCAAACTTGAAGATAAAAAAAGCAGTGCACCTGAGAAATTGGAGTGTGACTGTATTCCGGCAAAATTTCACCGTTCAGGTTGCCAACAATGTAAATAAATTTATCTTGTTTAGGAATGCCTAATTTATTCTTTCGGATGCCAAAAAATGTGTTATACTAAGAACGTTAAAAAATATTTATAGTTAGGATGGTTGATATGGACAAAGAACCGATCAAAAACATCAAGAAGATCCTAGTTGGGGTCGATGATTCTGAAGATGCACAGCTTGCTTTTCGTGTAGCTATGCGTCGGGCTTTGGATTTAGATGCTACGTTATGCATCACTTCGATCCTTGAATCAGACGAGATGAACGTCTTTCAAGCCTTAAGTGCTGATTACATTCATGGTGAACGTAAAGAATTGGAAAAGCACGTTGAAAATTACCGCAAGATCGCTCTTCAAGCTGGGATCAAGCGGGTCGAAGTCGTAATTGCTGAAGGCGATGCGGGTGAAACGATCATCAAGCGGGTCATTCCTAAAGTTGAACCAGATCTATTGATCATTGGGGCTCTTTCCAAGAAGGGCGTCAAGAAATTCTTTGGATCCCAAGCAGCTTATATGGCAAAGCATGCACCGATCTCTGTATTAGTGGTGCGCTAAGAAAAGAGGCTACAGTAAAGATCTAAAAGCAGTCTGGGTTTTTGCTGTTGCCTTTTTTACTTGGATGTGTACTTGAATTACTGTAGGCTCCATTATATTATTTAATAAGGCAAAAAGGGAAAGCTACCTTTTTGATATGCTAATGATAAGATAAGGATAAAGGATAGATCTATGAGTAAAAGTCAAGTGAGAAAAAAAGACGCCCTTGCGCAAGCTTTATTAGCTCTTTTGCATCATGAGGCAGTCGAAAAGATAACAGTCGATCAACTTTGCCGCGAAGCCGATGTGCATCGGAGTACGTTTTACCGCTATTTTCAAGATAAATATGACCTATTGAATTATGTTTTTCAAACGATCTGGTTAGAACAGATCGATGAGAATAATGTTGTTGATTCGATGATCGAAATGATCGTTCGCGATAAGGATATTTTCCGAAATATTTCGGTCAACAATAGTAGTAATTCTTTATATGCGCTCATGATCGATATGGTTGCTGAACAGATCCTAGATGCAAGTTTAAATGATCGTTTGCATAATGTTCTTTGGATAGAAGAGA
Source organism: Ligilactobacillus murinus DSM 20452 = NBRC 14221 (assembly GCF_001591685.1). Lineage (GTDB taxonomy): Bacteria > Bacillota > Bacilli > Lactobacillales > Lactobacillaceae > Ligilactobacillus > Ligilactobacillus murinus. The sequence continues at coordinate 10,135 of NZ_BCVJ01000034.1, forward strand.
CGGTGCTCAATGCAACTGACCAAAAATTAGCTGCCAACATGATAGCCGGTGCCTTTTTAACATTGTTGTTCAAATGGGTCGATAGTAACTATCAGATGAGTTCGACAGAGTTAAGTGACTTTATCAAACACTTGCATTGATTTTTTTGAAGAAATAAATTTATCATAATCTTTTACTTTAATTTTAGAATAGTGTACAATATAATTGCTATTAGTATAGTGAAAACTATACTATCTACGAGGGGTGTGTCATGCCTTCCTTTACAGCAAGCGAGCGCATGGCAGTAGATTAGCGTGTCAGATTTTATTGCTAAGCTTACGAGTTTCAGCGCTCATTGATTTAGAGGGGGTTAACGAAATGAGTTCATTACAAAAAATGACGACTAACTTGTGTCAAGTTTTGCGTTTGCACGAGTATCGTAATAGCAACATGCCGGGGTTGGAAAAACTCGGCGCGATCGATATTTACTATTTGGAAGCGATCTATCAATTAAAAGATCCAACGATCGGAACGATCTCAAAACTGTTGGGACAATCGACTCCAAATACGAACTATCACATCAAAAAATTGCTTGAGCTTGGTTTGATTCAAAAAAGGCTAGATGATGCAGATCATCGGGTAACACATCTTTCTGTGACCGATAAATATCACGAAGCATTGGAATCCAATTCCGAATTTTGGAAACTTTTACAAAACCGTTTAGAAGAAACTGTTTCGGTTCGTGATCTGGCTGTTTTTCAGCGTATCTTACGGCAATTAGTCGAGGTTTTGGCTGAAGAAACAACACTAAATGATTTTTAAAAAGAAAAGTTTGGATCAAAAATAAAATAAGATGAAGTGTAGTTTTGAACTACACTTTTTTTGTGTTTTACAATAAAATAGAATTAGCGCAAAGAAACCAGTAGTAGCTGACTGATATTCACTAGGAAGAGAAATGTGGGGTGGATATTTAGTGGGGAGTATTGTGTGTTACTGGTAAGCGAAATTTAGAAAGGAAAAACTATATTCTTTCTAGTTATGAACTACATAATTCCACATTTTGTATAGTTATTATAAAGCGTGGCTGAAAAATTTAAATTTACTCCAAGTGCACCAAGCAGCTTAAAGGAACAGTATGATGTTGTGATCATCGGTTCAGGTGGAGCTGGACTGGTCAGTGCTCTTCAAGCACGAGAATTAGGTCTAAGACCAGTTATTTTAGAAAAGATGCCTACAGTTGGAGGCAACACCATGCGAGCATCTTCAGGGATGAATGCAGCTGAAACAAATATTCAGTTGCGCGAAGGTATCGTGGATAGCTTTGCTGAATTTTATCAAGAAACGTACCAAGGTGGGGGGCGCCTAAATGATCCTGAATTATTGAACTACTTTACAACGCATAGCGGGCAAGCGATCGATTGGTTACGTTCACATGGGATCATCTTAAATGACTTGACGATCACCGGTGGAATGAAGAAAAAACGTGCTCATCGCCCTAAGAGCACTGCTCCGATCGGATCATTTTTAGTCAATAATCTTTTGTGGTTGTTAGACCAGATCAAAGTTCCGATCTTTACCCAAGCAACAGTCACAGAACTGTTAAAAGACGATGCTTCTAAGATCAAGGGGGTAAATATCCAAGTTGCTGGTGAGCCCAAAACGATCTTTGCCCCAGCAGTTATCTTGGCAACGGGAGGCTTTGGTGCCTCCAAGCAACTACTCAAGCGCTATCGTCCCGATCTTTTAGCATACAAAACAACTAATCAAGTTGGCGCGACTGGAGATGGGATCATTTTAGCAGAGCATATTGGAGCGCAAGTGTTACAGATGGAAATGATCCAGATCCATCCGACCGTGCAACAAGATACACCACATACCTATTTGATCGGCGAAGCTGTGCGTGGTGAAGGGGCGATCTTAGTTGATCAACAAGGGGTTCGTTTTACTAATGAATTAGGGACCCGGAAAGTTGTTTCTGAACAGATCACGGCTTTACCTGAACAAGCTGCATATTTGATATTTGATCAGGGAGTCAAAGAACGGGTCAAAGCGATCGATTTTTACGCTAGCAAGGGGTTGGTCGTCAGTGCAGCTACCCCAAGTGAACTAGCTAAAAAGCTTCAGCTAGATCCAACTGTTTTAGCGGATACCTTGTTACAATGGAATACAGCGGTCGAAACCAAAAAAGATATTAAATTTGGGCGAACGACGGGGATGCAACGCAAGCTAGAGAAAGCACCTTATTACGCGATCCATGTTGCCCCAGCGATCCATTACACGATGGGGGGCTTACACATCAATGAAAAAGCTCAAGTTTTAGATCAAGCGGGTAATATCATTGCTGGTCTCTTTGCTGCTGGCGAGGTCACGGGTGGATTGCATGGTAATAATCGGATCGGTGGCAACTCGATCGCTGAGACGGTGGTCTTTGGGCGACAAGCTGGCCAACAAGCAGCGGTCTATTTGGCCTAAATTCAAATAAAAGTTTAAATTTGAGCAACAGTTTAGTTAAACTGTTGTTTTTTTACGCTTAATTTCAAAAAGAGTGTATAATAAATGATAAAAATAAATTAGTTAAAAAATAGAGATATTTTTATCATTTTATTGAAAGAGGTTCTTCAAGTGAAGATGTCTAAATTAATGCGTTCAAAGTTATTTCCCGCGTTAGTTATTGTGATCGGTGCGCTCGTCTTAGTCTTGCCCCAAGTGTTGGCCCATAAAATGCTTTTGGGTTCAGATTCGATCTTCCACTATAATCGCTTTTATGAAGCGGCAATGCAGTTAAAAGAGGGTAATTTCCATTACTTCATTACAATGTATGGCTTTCAGCAGTCGGGGCGGATCATCAACGCACTTTATGGCCCTGTGGCTGCTTATTTTAATGGGGCTTTGTTGTTGGTGGGCAAGACTTGGTTCAACTATCAAATTCTTTCTGATATTGCTGTTTATCTATTAGCGGGCGGGTCGATGTATGCTCTTTTGCGTAAGTGCAAACTCAGGGTGAGTTATAGTTTAGGCTTAGCGCTTTTTTACTTAACAACATATGCGATCCAGTACTGGACGCTATCACAAGCATTTTCAGGTTGGGCGGCTACCTTATTACCGCTATGTTTGTTGCCATTAGTAACATTTATCGTCGAAAAACGGGTCAATGTCTTAGAATTAGCTTTGTGTACGGCTTTGATGTTTCAGACCCACTTTTTGACAAGTTTATTTGTCGTCATGGCTTACCTACCTGCTTTTATCTATGCTTTTGTCAAAACACCTGAACGCATTAAAATGTTACAGCATATGGCCTTAGCAGTTGGGCTATTTTTCTTGTTGACAGCTAATATTTGGGCTGGTTTAGTCGAGGTCTACTTTGGAAATACTGTTTTACAACCATTTATCAATAAAAATATGTATGGGACAGCTGTTTCTTTGAATGCTTATCGTTTATCAAATTGGCTTTCACCGTTTGGGATCGTTATCTTGGGTGGGCTTCAAATCATTTTGTTGCTCCTATTTTGGAAAAAGATCTCAACTTTAAATAAGATCGTGTCGTTAGAAGCAGTGGCCTTTTTGATCCTATCATCGCGGTTATTACCTTGGAAATGGCTGAGTCAGACCTTTGAATTTGTCAATGTCTTGCAGTTTCCATTTCGTTTCTTTGTTCCCTATACGGTACTTTTGCTCATGTCGATCGGGTTGTTTGCGACTGAGCTAAAGCTAGATGGGCGGGTGATGATCGGTGCGTTGATCTTATTAGTTACCTGTTCTTTTGTTCAAACTATCCAAGCCCTTGAGCAGAATTTAGCGGTGTGGGATGAACCTGAAGAATTTATGTATCAAAAAAATACGATCTATTTTACCGATGATACCCAAAAGATCAAGCAGGCGTTTTTTAGCACAGATCTGGCGTTAGGTTTGCGCTATGTTCAAAAATCTACACCGGATTATTTACCACTTTACACAAAGTTGACCGCTCAAGATGAGATCCATGGTTACCGGCATTATCGCAAACAAGTGCTCATGCAAGAACAAAAATTTACTAAAGCAGCGACTACGGATGCCTTGATCTATCAGTGGGATGCAACGGAGGCTAAAGAGATCATCGTACCTGCGATCGGCTATAAGAACACAAAAGTTGTGCTCAACGGAAAGGTGTTGACGGATGCTCAACTTGGACATACCCGGATCGGTGCGCTAAAATTAAGACAAAAGCGGGGACATAATCGCTTAGAGCTCTCCTATGTTCCTGCTAAAGCCACGGTCGTATTTTTAGTGTTACCCGCCTTTGTTTGGCTGGGGTGTTTAGGGATCGTAATTAAACGTAAAGGATACAACAAAAAAGATGACGCGAAAATTAATTGTCTCAGTGCTCGTTAGTCTAGATGGCTATATTGCAGATGAAAAAGGAAGTGTTTTAGCTTTAGAGCGCTTTTATCGAGATCACTTACCTGCAGGGGTGATAGATTGGCGAGTTCCCCCGGATTTTGATACCGTTTTGGTGGGAAAAAATACCTACAAGTGTTACTATCATAGTTTATTGAATATGACACAAAAAGAAGTGATCGTTTTTTCGCATACTCCCTTAGCAGGACTGGGAGCTAATATGCGTTGCTTTTCAGGCGAGGTGAGTTCTTTGATCACACGCTTGCAGGCCAATGAAGGCAAAAATATATGGCTTTTTGGCGGAGGCGATCTGATCGACCAAGTTGTCTGTAGTGACTTAGTCGATCAGATCAGGTTGGTCACCTTGCCTCTCAATTTGACTAAGGGGATCGCCTTGTTCAATACAACTCATCAGGCTCCCAAAGTCAATTTACAAAGTCTAGAGACAAAATACGAAATGTCCTATTCGATTTGGTCTAAATAACGGTAAAAAAAGAGGTGGATGAGATGGATAGATCAACAAGCGATGCGCTTAGGCATAAAGTGATGAATCTCTATCAGATCCAGATGGCAAATTTAGATCAAAACTCACAGTTGATCAAACAACTGCTACCAGAAACGAGTACACAAAATAAATTTATTACGCAGATCTTAGTGGAAAATAAGCATCTGTTGTCACGTTTACAACAGATAAATGCAACTAAAAAAGTTGGTGTAATGGACTTTGCTGATCCAATTTCGATCGGAAGTCGGTTATTGAAAACTGATAGTCAAGAACAGTTATTGTGTCGGAATAGCTTTTTATATCCGGAGTTGTGTAAGTATCGGCGTAACTTCTATTATAGAAATAAACTAGATCCAAAGAAGGGCTTTTATTCAGAAGCCTTGATCTATGTTGAACATGTTAAATTTTTGCGAGATGCCAAGCAAGATAAGATCTTGTCACAGGCACGCTATGCTGATGTGGCTGCGATCAGTCCCCCAAATATTCAGCAGATAACTAAATTGTCAGGAAAAAGGCCAGATCAAAAGCAACTTCAATTGAGTATGCAGATCAAGATCGTGCAAACACTTCGCGCTTTTAAACAAGCTCAAGCGACGGTTCTTATTTTAGGTGCTTTTGGGTGTGGCACTTCGGGAAATGATCCTAAGCTAGTCGCGCAAAGTTTTTGCTCGTGTTTAAAGCGGGCGGAATTTAAGGGGGTCTTTGAGCAGATATACTTTGATATTTGGCAAGATCCTGCTACATTAGTGGAATTTCAACGCGCTTTTGCAGCTTAGAAGAGACTGTGGCATAAGTAGTATCTATATTAATAAAAACCATCGCTAAAGAAAGACATCTTCAAAATTCTAACGTTCGGAATTTGAAGATGTCTTTCTTTATGTCACGGCCTCTTTTTAACTATTTTTCTTAATGTTTGTTATAAAAATGATTATATTTGTAAAGTAAGTTGACATTGTGGGGCGAGGGCTGTAAGATAACTATACAAATTTAATCTAGAGGAAGTGAAAATCGTATGTTTAAGTTAGTCAAAAAGCGCCTATCAAAAGGGGCAGTTTTGGCAGCGGTATTCTTTTTATTTATTCAAGTCATCTGTGATCTGAATTTACCAGCTTTGACCTCAGATATGATCAATAATGGGGTCGCTAAGGGAGATACGGCTTATATTTGGAAGATCGGTCTGCAAATGTTATTGATAGCTGCAGTTGGTTTAGTAGCAGCTGTGGGTAATGTCTATTTTGCTTCGACTCAGGCGCAAAAAACTGGGGCTAAGTTGCGTGAAGCCGTTTTTCGCAAGGTACTACAGTTTAGTGGGCGTGAGATCGATCAATTTGGGACCTCATCTTTGATCACCCGGACGACCAATGATATTTTGCAGATCCAAAATGTGTTGATCATGTTGCTTAGAATGATGTTGATGGCACCTTTGATGTTGATCGGTGCTAGTTTTATGGCGTATCAAAGCGAAAAACGTTTGACAGGTGTCTTTTTAGTTTCGATCCCACTATTGTTAGTGGCAATCGCAGTCATTATGTATTTTGCTGTTCCTTTATTCAAAGGGCTGCAAAAAAAGATCGATCGGATCAACTTGACTTTTAGAGAAGGTTTGACCGGGGTGCGGGTCATCCGAGCTTTCCGACGGGATGATTTTGAACAAAAACGTTTTGCTGATGCTAATAAAGACTATACAAGCACGGGGATCAAAGTTTTTAGTATCGTCTCCTTGATGTTTCCGATCATGACTTTGATCTTAAGTGGAACGAACATGGGGATCGTTTGGTTTGGGGCTAAATTGATCGGTGACCAAGAAATGGGTGTTGGTAATTTAGTTTCATTTATGACTTATGCCAGCATGATCTTATTTAGTTTTATGATGTTGTCGATGGTTTTTGTTTTTATCCCACGTGGTCAAGCGGCGGCTGCACGGATCAATGAAGTTTTGGAGATGCCACTTTCGATCGTTGAAACAACGGGTGATCAAGTGATCGATCAAAATAAACCAAGTCACTTGGTCTTTGATAATGTCAGCTTTCGATATGAAAATGCAGAAAATCTTGCTTTAAAGAACGTTTCATTTTCGGCTAAAGCAGGTCAGATGTTAGCGGTGATCGGGGGGACTGGTTCAGGGAAATCGACCTTGGTCAACTTGATCCCACGCCTATACGATCCAACCGCTGGACAGATCACTTTAAATGAAACTCCGATCACGCAGGTAGCTCAAAGTGATCTGCATGAGCATGTGTCATTTGTACAGCAAAAAGCTGTGCTCTTTAAAGGGACGATCCGAAGTAATTTGCAGTTTGGTAATGAAACAGCGACAGATGAAGAGCTGTGGCATGCTTTAGAATTAGCTCAAGCAAAAGAATTCGTTTCCGAACTACCAGATGGTTTAGATGCTCAAGTAGAACAGGGAGGCGATAACTTCTCTGGTGGTCAAAAGCAACGGTTAGCGATCGCCCGGGCTTTGATGAAAAAGGCCGCAGTCTATGTGTTTGATGATTCTTTTTCAGCACTGGATTTTAAGACTGATGCTAAACTACGTGAAGGCTTGAAAAACGATCCTGAGATCCAAAAAAGTGTATTAGTGATCGTTGCTCAACGTGTATCAACAGTCACTGCTGCCGATGAGATCATTGTTTTGGATGAAGGTAAAGTCGTTGGTCAAGGAACACATGATGAACTAGTAGAAAATAACGAAACTTACCAAGAGATCGTTGAGTCACAATTAAAGAAGGGAGATGAGCACTAGTGCACGGACATGGGACAAAAGATCCGATGAATCGGAAAGCTAAAAATTTTTGGAAGACGACTTTTAGATTGATCAAGTATATGAGTCCATGGAAGTGGGGTTTACTTTTAGTGATCATCTTTGCGATCAGTTCGGTCATTTTCCAAACAGTTACGCCAAAGATCTTAGGTCAAGCTACAACAGAGATCTTCAATGGTGTTTTATTGGGCTATAAGCAGATGAAAGCTGGGCAACATTTGACACATTTGCCGATCGATCTTGATGCGATCAAACACATACTATTGATCGTCGGGAGCTTTTATGCGGTCGCAGCTGTTTTGAGTTTTGCCCAACAGCTGATCATGGCCAATATTTCTCAAAAGATCGTTTACCGTTTACGTAAAGATCTTAAAGAAAAAATGCAACGTCTCCCGATCTCATACTATGATACCCACTCTAATGGGGATATCATGTCACGGGCGGTCAATGATATGGATAATATCGGGGGGACGCTCCAACAGAGTTTGACACAATTAGTGACTAGTTCGGTGACTTTTATCGCTGTGTTGATCATGATGCTTTCGATCAGTTGGAAATTGACCTTGATCGCTTGTATCACGATCCCACTGGGATTAGTTACTGTCGCAGTCGTTGCCCCACGTTCACAAAAACATTTTGCTGCTCAACAAAAGAGTTTGGGACAGTTGAATAACTTTGTCGAAGAAGATTATGCGGGCCATACAGTCGTTAAGACTTTTAACAAGGCTGATGATATGATCGCTGAATTTGAAGCGGAAAATGAGCGCTACTACAAGGCTTCATGGAAAGCACAATTTATTTCAGGGCTGATCATGCCGCTGATGAACCTTGTTAAAAATATCGGTTATGTGCTAGTTGCTGTTGTTGGGGGGATCCAGGTCTCAAATGGTACGATCACATTAGGTAACGTGCAAGCTTTCTTACAATACGTCAACCAATTCACCCAACCGATCACGCAATTAGCTAACTTAGCCAATACGATCCAAGCGACGATCGTTTCGGCTGAACGGATCTTTGAAGTTTTGGATGAACCTGAGATGCATCCCGCTACTGAAACAAAGCCAGATATCCAAACTGAGGCCAAACTTGAATTTGATCATGTTAAGTTTGGTTATACCGACGATAAGATCTTGATGGATGATTTTAGCTTCAAGGCCATGCCTGGCCAAAAGATCGCGATCGTTGGTCCGACTGGGGCCGGGAAAACGACTTTGATCAATTTACTTGAACGGTTTTATGATATCAATGATGGTGCGATCCGTTTGGATGGAAAAGATACACGAAAATTTACCCGCGAAGATCTACGGGGACATTTTTCGATGGTGCTCCAAGATACGTGGCTCTTTACTGGGACGATCTATGATAACATCAAGTATGGACGTGAGAATGCTACTAAAGAAGATGTTATTCGAGCAGCCAAGGCAGCGCACGTTGATGCCTTTGTGCGCCAGCTCCCTGATGGCTATGATACAGTCTTAAATGAAGAAGCATCCAATATTTCTCAAGGACAAAGGCAATTGATCACGATCGCCCGCGCCTTTTTGGCTGATCCTGAGATCTTGATCTTAGATGAGGCTACAAGTTCGGTCGATACCCGGACTGAAGTGTTGATCCAACAGGCAATGGAACGTCTGTTACAAGCACGTACGAGCTTTGTAGTTGCACACCGCTTATCCACGATCAAAGATGCCGATAACATCATCGTGATGGATCACGGTTCGATCGTTGAAACTGGTGATCATCAAGCGTTGATGGCTAAAGGTGGTTTCTACGCTGATCTGTATAACAGCCAATTTGCTGATGAGATCGCAGCCCAAGGTTAAAAATAAATAATTGATAACGTCTAGTGATGATCATATTCACTAGGCGTTATTTTTTTGATAGCAAGTGGCTGAGTTGCAAGGCTATATTTTGCTTTTCAAAACACTAGAGTCATTAGAATACACATCTGAAATGTGTTTGCCAATAAACGCTAAAGAGCCCAGTCACGATGCAAGACATCATGGCTGGGCTCTTTGTTATTTATCTGGTGTTTTACACACTATTATTTATTCTTTAGATCAGAGATAGAGTTGATATTTGTCATGTAAGTTGGAACAGCTAAACCAGTTTTAGCACCATCCAAGTTAGTTCTGACATCAACGTATTTACCCTTAAAATGCTTGGCATAGGCATCATGGGTCACAGGAAGCCAAGCGCTTAAAGAAGCATCAGCAGCACCTGTAGCTACAGCAGTCCACATTGGTTGAGCATCCATTGAGCGAATGTTGACTTTATAGCCACGGCTTTCTAAGGCAGCCTTAGCAACATTAGCACTTGCGATCTCAGAGTCCCAGGCAACATAGGCTAAGGTCACAGTTTTACCTTTACCTTCAGGGACGTTTTTGAGCCAAGTGTTTAATTGCTCGGGATGCTTTTTGAGATAGTTTTTAGCTGCTTTTGCAGGATCGACCCCATCATTTATTTGCAACATGACCTGGGCTAATTGATCTGAAGTCCAGTTGAAGTTTTCCAAAAATTGATAAAAACCAGGTTGATCTTTTTTAAGACCCAAGCGAGCGATCGTGTGGATCCCTTCACTTTCACCGTAAACTTTTTTAGGATCATCTAAAAATTTTAGGTCATACTTGGTAAACATCCAGTGTGGGACCCAACCAGTGATCACTATCGGTTGCTGGTTTTTGATCGCTTTGTCTAAAACACTAGTCATGGCAGCTGTTGAACTTGTTTGCAACTGCCAGTTTTTTTGCGTTAGTCCATATTTTTCTAAAGCGGTCTGAGTGTTACCCATCACCCCGGCCCCAGCATCGATCCCGGTGATCGTATAGTTTACTTGGGGACCGAGGGCTTTAGTGGCATCATATTTAGCTTGCATCGAGCTACTACAGCCACTCAGGATAAACCCAAGTAAAAGTATAGGTAATAGTAGTTTTTTCAAATATTTCATTTTAGCCC
>NZ_BCVJ01000035.1 GCF_001591685.1 Ligilactobacillus murinus DSM 20452 = NBRC 14221
ATAATGTCGGGGACTCTTATTTATACGTCTCTTAACGCTCTGAATTGCACTTCTTATTTGTCATCATAACCGTTTGGATGACTTGAATGCCATGCCCAAGCAGTTTCGATGATGCGTTCGATGTTGTCGAACTGTGGCTTCCAGCCTAAGATCTCACGGGCTTTGTCGGAACTTGCGATCAAGGAATCCGGATCACCGCCACGTCTTGGGGCGATCTCAGCTGGGATCTCTTTACCCGTTACCTTGCGAGCTGCTTCAACGATCTCAAGGTTGGAGAAACCTGTCGAAGAACCTAAGTTGAATGCGTTAGACTCGTTACCCTTACGTAAGTAATCTACCGCTAAAATGTGAGCATCCGCTAAGTCAAATGGGTGCACATAATCACGCACGTTCGTTCCATCTGGTGTGTTGTAATCATCACCAAAGATCTGTAATTTATCACGCTTGCCTTGAGCTACTTGTAAAACGATCGGGATCAAATGTGTTTCTGGACCATGATCTTCACCTATCGAACCATCTGGCTTAGCCCCTGCCACGTTGAAATAGCGCAATGCGACAAATTTTGTCCCGTATGCTTCATCTGCCCAACGCATGATCTTTTCCATCATCAACTTACTTTCACCATAAGGGTTGATCGGATCTTGGGGATCACTTTCCATGATCGGCATCTTTTCAGGAATACCATAAGTTGCTGCCGTTGATGAGAAGACGATATTTTTGATATCAAATTCATTCATAACTTCTAACAACTTGATCATCCCAGCCGTGTTGTTATCAAAATACTTCAATGGTTTTTTCATCGATTCTGCGACCAATGAGTAAGCAGCAAAGTGGATCACTGCATCGATCTCAGGATTTTCTGTAAATACCTTACGCATGAAATCTTGATCTGCAAGATCGCCTTGATAAAACTTCGCCTTATCATTGACTGCAGCTCTATGACCTGTCACTAAGCTGTCAACTACTACAACATCTTGGCCTTGGTCTACTAAGCGGTCAACTGTGTGTGAACCGATATAGCCAGCGCCACCTAAAACTAAAACTGACATTTTATTTCCTCCCAGCAGATGAGTTTCAATTCTCTCAAAGATATTCTACCATTTATTTGTCAAAATAGTTAGTAAAATTTTAGTAAAACTCATATTATTTTTTTATTTCTTGTTGTTTTACTCTTCTTGTGGTTAACTAGAATTTAATAAGAACTAGTGAAAGGGTGAGAACTACGGCCGAACTTATTTATAAACAGATCATCTCTGATCTCAAACAAAAGATCTTTGATCATGAATTCCCCGATATGAAACTACCCGATGAACGTACGCTTGCCAGTCAATATGATGTTAGTCGTAGCTCGATCAAGCGCGCTTTGAATCGCATGGCAAATGACGGGATCATCTTCAAAAAAAGAGGCTCAGGAACTTTTATCAATCCTCTATATCTCAAAAATGAATCGGTCTTCAACTACGAAGAAGGTTCTAACTTAGGGGTCACTGATAACTTCCAAATGGACGGGAAAAAACCTAAGATCAAAGTCCTAAGTTTTGACGTTGAACGTCCCAGTGAAGAATTACAACGCGATCTCTTCTTAGAGCCAGAAGATTTTGTCTACAAGATCGTGCGCTTACGTCTTTTCGATGACCAACCATTTATGATCGAAACAGGCTATATTCCGATCAAGATCGTGCCTAAATTAAATCAACAAACGATCAAGGGATCGATCTTTAACTATATGCAAGATAAGCATAATCAATCTGTCACCAAATCGTTTCTCTCAGTCTTCGCGGAGCCATCAACGCCTAACGATCGTGAACTATTAGGCTTAACTGAGCACGAACCAACTGGGATCATGGAAGGCGTCTTTTTCTTAGATAACGGAACACCGTTTGAATATTCACACATGCGTTTCCACTACAAATATTTGAAATTCAATACTTTTGTCAGTGTTGCGCAATAAGCATAATATTTTACAGCTCACATAAACATTGCTATACTGTGAGCGATATAAGCTGGGGTGCCGTTTGGCTGAGAGATACCCATATCACCTGATCTGGTTAATACCAGCGGAGGGAGCTTAGCATTTTTTGTGCGCCCAAACCACCACACCCCTGCTTATATAATCTAAGCAGGGGGTTTTTGTATGCAAACATACGATCCAAATTCAACAAAACAACATTGGCAAGTCAAAGACATTATCTTTCTTGCCCTCTTAGCTGCCTTTTTTGGTTTGATCTATCAAGGTGCGAGCTATTTATACTATGCTTTAGCGGCGACTTTTCTCAAACCTTACGCTAATGATCTGATGCTTGGGATCTGGCTGATGGCAGGACCACTAGCGGCGATCTTATTGAAACGTCGGGGTGCAGCTTTCCTAGGCGAATTTCTCGCTGCGACCGCAGAAATGCTACTTTTTTCCAGCTGGGGCGCCGCTAACTTGATCACCGGGGCTTTGCAAGGAAGCGCTAGTGAGTTAGGCTTTTTGACTTGTGGCTATAAAAATTTTGGCAAAAAAGCACTGACCCTATCTGTGATCTTTTCAGCCGGTGTGACCTTTATTTGGGACTATTTCCAAAGTGGGTATCAGGCCTATCCGCTTTCAATGTTATTGACTTTATTTGGTATTCGGCTACTCTCTTTAGCCTTTTTTGATGGCGTACTTATCTACCAGATCGCAAAGCTCGTCTCGAAAGCTAAGGTGCGTGTCTGATGGTCAAATTAGAACTTAGAGAGCTGACATTTAGCCATGCTCCAGATCGACCACCGCTCTTTAAAAAGCTAGATTTTTGCGTCGAACCTCAAACTTGCAGCTTATTAGCAACTCCTCTGGGCAGTGGTAAATCGACCTTTTTTAAATTGCTTTGTGGACTATATCCTCAATTTGGCGGACAGATCACTAATGGTGGCGTCTTTTTAGAAGGTCAGCCCCTCGAACAGATCGTGCCCTTTGAGCGAGCTAAACGTATCGGTATGCTATTTCAAGATCCTGACAAACGCTTTTGCATGGCGACTTTAGACCAACAATTGACCTTTGTCCTTGAAAATTTACAACTACCAGCTGATCAGATCACCGCCAAAAAACAACATATCTTGCAAGAATTAGAACTAACTTCGCTCAAAGATCGTCAACTCTCTACGCTGTCAGGTGGGCAAAAACAACAAGCGGCCCTCGCCTGTGTACTGGCAACTGAAAGTGAGATCATCTTACTCGATGAACCCTTTGCTAACGTTGATCCGACCAGTAAAAATAAACTGCTAAAGCTATTATTGAAATTAAAAAAACAAGGCAAGACTTTTATCATCGCTGATCATGATCCTAGTGGCTACCAAGACTTACTTGATTTTGCCTATCGCTTCAATGCTGATCACAGTCGACTCATCAAGTTTAACTTGAGTAGATCGACGTTGGCCAGCCCTGTACCTTTACGTTGGCAACCATTAAAACCCGGGAAATTGACTTGGAAACAGCTCAGTTTAACTCGAAGCAACAAGCTATTGCTAAAACCGCATGATCTTACACTTCCAAAAGGACAACTCGGGCTGTTAAGCGGAGCAAATGGGGTAGGTAAATCGAGTTTATTTCAAGCGCTTTGTACCCTTATCCCCTATCAAGGAAATTTGAGTTATGCTGGGCAACGTCCACCCCGTTTTTTCAAACAGCGTTGGGCAAAAAAAGTCGGGCTTATGCTTCAAGAAGCGACTGCGCAATTTAGTTGTGCGACCGTTCAAGAAGAACTCGCCCTTGTCAGTCAAAACACTTTAGCTCCCCACTATTGGACTAAAGAGCGATTCTTTTATGCAAAACAGGCCCTTGGATTAACTGAACTTGCGCACCACTCTGTTTACCAACTCTCCGGTGGCCAACAACAAAAACTCCAATTTTTAAGTGTTTTAGCGATGGGGCAACCGGTCTTGCTTTTAGATGAGCCCTTCGCCAATCTCGATCAAGCTAGTATCCAAACTTGCTTGACTTTGCTCAAAGACAGTTGTCGCGCTGAGCAGACCACTGTCTTATTGACCTCACATCAACGCGTAGGGATCACTGAACATTTGGACTATGAACTTATTTTGGAAGAACAGACGTTAAAGCTAGGGGGATACCAAACTTGACAAAATTCCGCTTAAATCCTACGATCCAAGTCATCCTCATGCTCGGGCTAGGGATATTGCTCGCTTTTAGCCATGTTTTATGGCTAAATATCACTCTTTGTGCTCTGTGTTTGCTCTATCTTGCTAGTCAACGAGTAGCTTTTAAAAAGCTTGGGCTTATCTTATTGATCAGCTTGCCCCTCGCATGTGGAACTTGGTGGTCTTTTATCGCCTTTAGTCAAACAAACGCTTGGGCCAATGCAGCTCTATACACCAGTCGCCTCTTTTGCTATTTATTGTTAGGCTGTTGTCTACTTTTGACTGCGAGTTTAGAGGAGATCTTATTTAGCTTAGTCTTACATCTCAAGCTCTCCCAGACCTTTGTTTATGGCTTTTTAGCCGCTGCTAACATGGTCAATGCTTTACAAAAGCAACTCCGCTCGATGCGTTATGCTGCTTTGAACAAACAACAGCCTTATCATTTTTATACCCCCGCACTCTACCTAAAATTGATCGTAACTTCCATCCAATGGTCCGATGCGCTAGCGCAAGCAATGCGGGTCCAAGGCTTTTTAGAGGGCTATCCGCGAACTTTTAGCTTTCAAGATCACCTACCTAAATGGCAATGGGGCTTAGCTGTGATGCTCATCGTTTTATATGGCTTTTTAGCTTTTTTAAATTAAATCCAAGTGAGTTTGTGAGTTAATTACTTTAAATAATGGGAACACTATGATGCAACAGACGCATCAGGGTGTTCCCTTTGTTATTTACTAGACGTTATTTCCACTATGATAGCTCATCACTTCACAAACTAAAGCGTTTACATCGGGTACTAGTTAGCTTATGATAGTAATGGATCTAACTATATGAAAGGGGTTTACCTCATTATGGAAAAAACGTTGATCATCAACTCTGGTAGTTCTAGCTTAAAATTCAAATTATTTGCGATCCCCACCGAAGATGTTTTAGCAAGCGGGCTGATCGATCGGATCTCGATCAAAGGTTCTAGCGTGACCGTCAAGTATAACGGGCAAAAATATCACCAAGAACTGCCGATCCCAGATCATGCTTTTGCCGTCGATCTCTTGTTGAAACTTTTGGTCGAACTCCATTTGATCAAAGACCTAAGCGAGATCACCGCAGTCGGCCATCGTGTTGTAGCTGGGGGCGAATACTTCGATCATTCCGTCGTTATCGACGATGATGTGATCCAAAAGATCGCTGAGCTCAGTGACTTAGCTCGTTTACACAATCCGGCCAATCTTCTAGGTATCAAAGTCTTCAAAAAACTTTTGCCAAATGCTTTAGCTGTCGCTTCCTTTGACACCGCCTATCATCATTCGATCCCAGAAAAAAATTATCTCTACAGTGTACCCTTTGAATGGTACGAAAAATATGGCGTTCGGCGCTATGGAGCTCACGGGATCAGTCACCGCTATGTCGCGCGCCAAGCAGCTTCACTGATGCACAAACCGCTCAAAGAACTCAAGTTGATCACTTGTCATTTGGGAGCTGGTTCTTCTTTATGTGCGGTCAAAGATGGCAAGTCCTTTGATACGACGATGGGGTTCACACCGCTGACTGGAGTTACGATGGCTACGCGTTCAGGTGACGTTGATGTCGAATTAGTCACCTACATGATGAAAAAACTAAATATCACTGATCCAGAAGAAATGATCTCGATCTTGACTAGACACTCTGGACTTTTAGGGATCTCGGGCGTCTCATCTGATATGCGCGACGTCATCGCTGCCAAAGATGCCGGCAACAAACGCGCTCAGATCGCAGTTACGCTCTTTGTCAAAAATATCGTACGCTATATTGGGCAATACTACGCCGAAATGAAAGGCTTAGATGGGATCGTCTTTACCGCTGGGATCGGGGAAAATTCTGATGTGATCAGAAAGTTAGTCTGTGACGAACTCGAATTCATGGGCGTCAACCTAGATGACACGCTCAATTCTAAGGGTGAAGAAGGCTTTATCACTAAACCTGATTCTAAGATCGCTGCTTTGTTGGTTCCGACTGATGAAGAATTGATGATCTCACGTGATATCGAAGTGATCAAGCTCCAAGAGCAAAAAGAAATTCCAAGCAAAAAACCTTTATTATAGGCATTCATTCCGCGCTTTATATATTTGGTACGTCCCAATATTCAAAATGGTTGACATCTCTAAGGAAAGCGTTATTATAGAAGTGTAGAAAAAATTAACAAAGGAGATCTCGCCATGACTGTAGATTACTCATCTAAAGAATATTTAAACAAACTTGATGCTTACTGGCGTGCCGCTAACTATGTTTCTGTGGGACAACTTTACTTAAAAGACAACCCATTATTACGTCGCCCACTTGAAGCATCTGACGTGAAAGTCAAACCGATCGGCCACTGGGGTACGATCGCGGGACAAAACTTTATCTATGCTCACTTGAACCGTGTTATCAACAAATATGATCTTGATATGTTCTATATCGAAGGTCCAGGTCACGGTGGTCAAGTTATGGTTTCTAACTCATATCTTGATGGTAGTTATACTGAACTTTTCCCTGAGATCACACAAGATGTTGAAGGTATGAAGAAACTCTTCAAGCGCTTCTCATTCCCAGGTGGGGTCGCTTCCCACGCTGCTCCTGAAACACCAGGCTCGATCCATGAAGGTGGCGAATTGGGTTACTCGATCTCCCACGCAACTGGGGCTGTCTTAGATAATCCTGATCTGATCGTTGCTGCTGTTGTTGGTGACGGTGAAGCTGAAACTGGTCCGTTAGCTGCTTCTTGGATGTCAAACAAGTTCATCAACCCTATAAATGACGGGGCTGTGTTACCGATCTTAAACTTAAATGGCTTTAAGATCTCCAACCCAACGATCTTGTCACGTGAATCAGATGAAAACTTACGCAAATATTTCGAAGGGCTTGGCTGGGATCCGATCTTTGTTGAAGGGACTGACCCTGAAAAGATGCACCCAGAAATGGCTGCTGGCTTAGATAAAGCTATCGAAAAGATCAAATCGATCCAAGAAAATGCACGCAAGAACAATGACAATTCATTACCTGTATGGCCAATGATCGTCTTCCGTGCCCCTAAAGGTTGGACTGGTCCAAAAGAATGGGATGGTAAGCCGATCGAAGACTCCTTTAGAGCTCATCAAATTCCGATCCCAGTTGACCAAAATGATATGCAACATGCTGATGCTTTGGTCGAATGGTTAGAAAGCTATCGCCCAGAAGAATTATTTGATGAAAAAGGTGCTTTAGTCCCTGAAGTGGCTGAATTAACACCTAAGGGCAATAAACGAATGGCGATGAACCCACACACAAATCCTGGTTCATTGATCCGTGATCTAGCTTTACCTGATTTCCGCAACTATGCTGTGGATACAACAACTCCAGGTAAGAATAAAGAACAAGATATGACGGTTTTAGGTCGTTATCTTGAAGATGTCGTTAAATTAAACGATACTAACAAGAACTTCCGCATCTTCGGACCTGACGAAACGATGTCTAACCGTTTAGCCCCGATCTTCAAAGAAACAAGCCGGCAATGGATGTTAGATATCAAAGAACCTAACGATGAATTCATGGCACCACAAGGCCGGATCATCGACTCACAATTATCTGAACACCAAGACGAAGGCTTCTTAGAAGGTTACGTCTTGACTGGGCGCCACGGTTTCTTCGCCTCATACGAAGCTTTCTTACGTGTCGTTGACTCCATGTTGACCCAACACTTCAAGTGGTTGCGCAAAGCTAAAGAAATTCCTTGGCGAACAGAAGTGCCTTCCTTAAACGTAGTGGCTACTTCAACGGTATTCCAACAAGACCACAATGGTTACACTCACCAAGATCCAGGTCTTTTAGGTCACTTAGCTGACAAGAAACCTGAATTTATCCGTGAATACTTGCCAGCTGATGCAAACTCCTTGTTGGCCGTCTTTGACAAAGTCCTAAACGACCGTGACAAGATCAACTTGATCGTTTCATCTAAGCACCCACGTGAACAATTCTACTCAGCTGCTGAAGCTAAAGAATTAGTTGACAAGGGGCTTAAGATCATCGATTGGGCTTCGACCGATCAAAACGCTGAGCCTGATGTTGTCTTTGCAGCAGCAGGGACAGAACCTAACTTGGAGACCTTGGCTGCGATCTCGATCTTGCATGAAAAATTACCTGACCTCAAGATCCGCTTCATCAATGTTGTTGACTTGTTGAAACTCAGAAGTCCTAAAGTTGACCCACGTGGTTTGAGCGATGATGAATTTGATATGTACTTCACTAAAGACAAGCCAGTTGTCTTTGCCTTCCACGGCTTTGAAGGTTTGATCCGTGACATCTTCTTTGATCGCCACAACCACAATCTAAAGATCCACGGTTACCGTGAAAATGGTGACATCACAACACCATTTGACATGCGTGTCCTAAACCAAATGGATCGTTTTGACTTAGTGAAATCAGCTGTCTTGAGCTTGCCTGAGCCAGACAAATACGGCGAATTAGTTGCTGAAATGGACAGCATCATTGCAAAACATCACCAATACATTCGTGATGAAGGTACTGACCTACCTGAAGTCGAAGCTTGGGAATGGAAACCATTGAACAAGTAATTTTGATACTAAACGAAAAAGTCCTGTTTTTCAGGGCTTTTTTGTTTACTTTCAAATCAAGCTTGCACTAGAATTTAAGCAGAAATGGGGGAATTTATCATGACAACTATCTATTGTGTACGTCACGGGCAAAGCGAGGCTAATTTAGCGCAGATCATGCAAGGTAGCAAGATCGACACACCACTGACCAAACTCGGAAAAAAACAGGCTTTAGCTGCTAAAGCCAAGCTAGCTACCGTAAGTTTTGATGCAGTCTATGCCAGCCCGCTCAAACGTGCCGTCCAAACCGCTAAACTCATCAGCTCAGCTACCCCAACTTTAGATGACCGGTTAGTCGAGTTTGACTACGGGACTTGGGATGGTCAACTTTTGGCCGACCTTTATACCCAATATCCAACGTATTTTGATGAGCATCACAACTTATTACCTAACTCATGGGAAGTTTCCGGGGGACCGACCTATGCGCAAGTTACTGCCAAACTTGAAAGTTTTTTAGCTGAAGTCACTAAAAAGCATCCCGACCAGACACTTTTAGTCGTCAGCCACGGTTTTACACTCAAATTACTGGCAGCATTACTTTTAGATATCAGAAATTTGCAAAACCTAAGCGAACCAGCTAATGCCTCGCTCACTAAATTACTGGTGACCCCCACTACTAAGACCCTGGTCTATTATGGAAAGTAGGTGCTAAGTTATGCAACGCTTTAAAGCTCTAGTTCAAGCCCAAACCACCTTACTGACCGTCTTGCCCTTGCTCTTGGGCACGATCATGGCAGCTTATTATTATCACCACGTAAATCTCGGTGAGACTTTCTTGTTGATGCTTTCATTTAGCGGTCAATGGGCATAACCAATTAAGTGACTATCGCCGTTACCAAAACTCGACCACGGTACAAGATAGCACTAATAACATTATCAAACGCTTGGCGATCTCGATTCCATGGGCCTATAGCGTATTGGGCATCTTGCTACTTATCTTTTTGATCAGCGGACTATATCTCGTCTACTTAAGTGGATGGCCACTATTATTTCTAGGAGGAGTGAGCTTTTTAGTCGGCTATTGTTATTCTGGTGGCCCCTATCCACTACTCAAAACCCCTTTAGGCGAGCTTTTATCAGGTTTAGCAATGGTGTTAAATATTGTCTTGCTCGGAGTTTATATCAATATCTATAATGCCCCGACCTACGATAATTGGTTTTGGCTAACAGGAAGCATCGTCTCCTTGCCGGCTGTCTTTACGATCGCTAACATCATGCTGGCCAATAATATCTGCGACAAAGATGAAGATGTTGTGATCGGACGTAAAACACTTGCCTATTATCTAGGCACCAAGCACAGTTTGACTTTATTGCAAATTAATTATGTTTTTAGCTATCTGGGACTGATCCTAGGCGCGATCCTCGGGTATCTACCCTGGCTTATTTTGTTGTCCCTCTTCACGGTCAAAAGTGACTTATCAGCTAGTCCAAGGCTTTGTCAAAGCACCCAATAAAGTCACAACTTTTCCGCGTAATGTTTTGATGTTTCATAAGATCGTCGGTCTCGAAGTTATCTTAGGCTTACTTGGTTTGTTGCTGTGATGAAAGGATAGTTAAAATGCTGCTCTAAGTTACCGTGTTTAATAAAGTAAATAGGCAAGTAGCGCCTTAGCCCAGCCGCTACTTGCCTATTTACAGTGCTGACTGCATTAGCCCACACTTTTATATCTTAACTTTATTCAACAACAATGAACTACCGACAACTGAGATCGAGCTAAAGGCCATTGCTAGTCCGGCTAATTCTGGGCTAAGCGTCAAGCCCCAAGCCATAAAGACACCAGCTGCGATCGGGATCCCGACCACATTATAGATCAATGCCCAAAACAAATTCAATTTGATCCGTTGGAAGGTCTTTTGACTTAGCTTCAAAGCTTTAACGACACCCATGAGATCATTTTGGACTAAAACGATCCCGCCAGCTTCGATCGCAATATCAGAACCAGCTCCCATTGCGATCCCGACATCTGCAGTCGTCAAAGCAGGCGCATCATTGATCCCATCCCCAACAAAGGCAGTTTTGCCTTGTTTTTGTTCTTGTTCGATGTAATTTGCTTTTTCTTGCGGTAAGACCCCAGCAATAACTTCATCGATCCCAACTTCTTTAGCGATCGCTTGAGCTGCTCGTTCATTATCACCTGTCAACATCACGGTCTTTAAGCCCTGAGCTTGCAATAATGCCAAAGCCTGCTTAGAAGTCGGCTTGGGGGCATCTTGAATAGCGATCATACCAATAACTTTATCCGCTAAGCCAACTAGGGAAACGGTTTTGCCTTGAGCTTGTAATTTATGGAGCGTTTGTTGTTGCTCGCTGGTCAATTTAGCATTACCCAAGAGACGTTCATTTCCGATAAAGGCTATCTGATCTTCAACTTTGGCAGTTACCCCCATCCCTTTTTGGGCTTTAAAGTCAGTCACTGGACTTAATGGTAACTGTTCTTGTTCTGCTTGTTTTAAGATCGCTTGGGCTAATGGGTGTTCTGAAGTAGCTTCTAAACTAGCTGCCACCGTCAAAACTTCTCGGCTGTTTGCACCGACCACATCCGTTACGACCGGTTTTCCTTCAGTGATCGTCCCCGTTTTATCTAAGACGATCGTTTTTAATTGATCAACTAACTCTAAAACTTCACCATTTTTGATCAAAACGCCCATTTTAGCGCTCCGACCTGTTCCGACCATCAAAGCTGTTGGCGTCGCTAATCCCAGCGCACACGGACAAGCGATCACGATCACAGCGATCGCGTAGAGCAGAGCTGTGATCGCACTTGCACCTAAAAAGACGTACCAAACGACATAAGTTACGATCGCTAATATCATTACTAACGGGACAAAATAATTTGAGATCTTGTCCGTTAATTTTTGGATCGGTGCATGACTGGTCTGAGCTTTTTTGACCAATTCAACGATCTGAGCTAGTAAAGTTTCTGCACCAACTTTTTTAGCTTCAAATACCAAAGTTCCATCGGTATTTAACGTTGATCCGATAACTGGTTCGCCCTTTGTTTTTTCAACTGGCATACTTTCTCCAGTCACCATCGATTCATCAACTAAAGAATCGCCCTTAACGACGATGCCATCAACTGCGATCTTTTCTCCTGGCTTGACTAAGATCAGATCACCAACTTTAACTTGATCTAACGGTATTTTGACCGGTTTACCAGCTTGCAATATCGTTGCTTCTTTAGCTTGCAGATCGAGGAGCTTTTCGACAGCACTCGAAGCATTGTTGCGCATTCTTTCTTCAAAAACTTGCCCTAATAAGACAAAGACCGTGATGAAAGCGGCACTTTCAAAGTACACTGGACGCCCCGTTGCCATCGCAAAAATACTATAAAAATATGCAACTGCCGTCCCTAAAGCCACCAAGGTGTCCATATTGGCATTATGATGCTTAAAAGCTGCATAGGCACTGCGCCAAAATGGATAAGCAGCCAAAGCCATGATCAGCGTCGTTGTGAGCAGTGCGATCCAATTGTATCCGGGCAGCATTACACCAAAGGGCATCAAGATCATATCTACCAACATCGGTAGCGATAAGACTAAGGCAAGCCAAAAACGTTTTTGATATGACATCATTTAACGACCACCTTCCCATGAAACATGTTCATTCCACAAGCATAATTGAATTCACCCGCCTTGTGCGTATCGATCTTGATCACATGGTCTTGATCTTTTGGCAAAGTCTCATTGATCCCAAAGTCTTCAAAGACGACCTTTTCCAAACATGCCGATGGATCTTTGCGTTCAAAAATGATCTCAGCTGGGACATCCTTTTTTAAAACGACCGTGTTTGGCGTATACCCCCCATCAACTACAACTTTTACTTTTTGCAAATTTTTGTCTTTCATCGTTGCACTTACCTCTTTTTGCTCATGTTTGCCAAAGAACCACCAACTGATAAATCCGATCAAAGCTACTGCTACAACTAGTGTCAATGCTTGTGCCATTTATTTCTCCCTCTTTCGTTTACATTTGTAATCACAACTATATAATACACCTTAGTTTACAAATGTCAACAAAAAAGTTCAGCCTCCTTGCGACTGAACTTTCACCTATTATTTATTTTGCCAGCGTAAGCAGTAACGCTCTAAACCGCTGATCGTTAAAAACAACAAAAATGAGACCACACTGATCACAATGATCCCGCCAAACATCGCTAAATAATCCAAGCGATTCCACTGATCCATGATATAGTACCCCATACCATACTGTGTCCCATACATCTCCGTGAAAAAGAGCGTGGCAATGGCAGTCCCTAAAGCGATCTTTAGCGCAGAAAAAAAGCCCGCCAAACTCGCTGGTCCCGTAACATTGACAAAGGTCTGCCACCGATTCGCTGCCAGCACATCTAGTACTTGATACATCGTGGGAGAGATCTGTTTGACTGCATCCCGGACCCCGATGATGATCTGAAAGACGATGATCAAAGTGATCGTGATGATCTTTGAGGCATTGCCTAAGCCCGCTAGCAGCATGATCACAGGCAATAAAGCGATCTTTGGGATCGGATACGTAAAATACACTAAGGGTTCAAATAAAGCTCCGAATTTGGGCAACCGGACACTCATGATCCCTAATGGAACACCGATAAGTGTCGCAAACACTAAACTCAGCGCCAGCCGATATAAACTAAAGTAGATATTCCACCATAGATCCATATTCAGCAAGTGTGGAAAATACATATATACAGCCCAAGGTGTCGGTAAAAGTGGCCGATCCACGAGCCAAGCCCCCAGTGCCCACAAAACATGCAAGATGAGCACAGCATACAGTAATTGCAGTCCACGTTTTACCATAATGTTGACACCAACCCTTCTAATTTCGTCAAAGCCGGCGTCAAGATCTCTGGGTGATCGCGTTTAGCAAATGTGATCGCTTGAAGAGGATTTTTAATTAAACGTGGCTGGTCTTTGGTCAAGATCAAGATCTGGTCACTGAGTTGTAAAGCTTCTTTTAGATCATGCGTGACCATTAATGTCGTCACCGGACTTTGTTGCCACTGTGCTAAAAATAACTGTTGGGCTCGGCGCTTGATCACTGTATCTAAAGCTGAAAAAGCTTCATCCAACAATAATAGCTCAGGTGTCAAGGCAAAGGCCCGCGCTAAGGCCACCCGTTGCTTTTGTCCCCCAGAAAGCTGACTGGGATAACGCATTAAAACGTCTGTCAATTCCAAAGTCTCACACAGCTGCTGTATTTTTTTATTATCTAGCTTTTGTCCTTTGGGCTTAGCCCCTAGTTCGATGTTTTGTATGACACGTTTCCAAGGTAACAAGCCATAATCTTGGGGCACTAGTGCGAGTGTTGCTTGTTTAGGCGTGACTGGTCTAGCATTTAAATAGATCTCACCACTATGAGGTAGTAAGCCTGCGATCGCATTTAAAAGCGTTGTTTTTCCACTACCAGATGGACCTAAAATGGCTAAGATCGTCTGTTCAGGGATCGTTAAGCTAAGATCGGTGATGACTTGACGCTTTGCATATCCGATCGTCAAGTGCTCAAGTTCAAACATTACTTAGCCACCGGTAATTGGTAGTGACTAGCATCAATATAATTTTTCAAGATCCCCTCTTCTTTAGCGTAGTTGAGGGCTGCTTGAAGCATCTTAGCTGGGACGCGCCCGGCTTTTTCATAATGAGGCAAAGTGTAGTTTTTAGCAACCGCTTCTGGGAAGCCGAGGTCTTTGGTCAAGATCTCTTGATAATCGCTAGCTTTATGCTTATTTATCTGAGCAACTGCCTTATTATATGCTGTCGTCAATTTTGCCAAAGTAGCCTTGTCATCACCTAATTTCTTATCTACACCAAGGATCGTTGTTTGGTAAGTCTTAGGATCACTTTTAGCGATCTCTTTTAACCCACTTGCTTTAGCCATACTCAAAAATGGATCAGGCAAGATCGTAGCATCGGCTTTTTTTTGTTCGACCAATTGCAAACGGGCTGGAATAGCTGGGACTTCTTTGATCGTTACGTCATTAGCCGAAAGACCATTTTGCTTTAATTGTTGATATAGATAAAATGTTGGGGTCTGACGTGGCAAAGTTGCAACTGATCTGCCTTTAAGATCAGCTACATTTTTCACACTATCATCACTTGTGACGATCCCAAAATAACCGGTCAGACCAGTAGCACTCTTCCAACCTAGGTCACCATTGACATAACTAGCTAAAGCGACCACATCAGTCACAGCAGCATCCAATTGTCCCCCAGAGATCGCTGCATCACGCTCTTTAGGTGATTTAAAGTTAGTTAATTTGACATCCAAGTCTTGATCTTTAAAATAGCCTTCTTTTTGAGCAACATATAATGGCAAAGAATCCGGTGCTGGCATTGTTCCAATATTTAAAGTAACTTTCTTATCAGATTTTGCTGAAGAGGAGCTATTTTTTACGGCATCTTCACTCGGAGCGCACGCACTCAAAGTCAAGACGACCAATAAAAAGGCGCCTAATGCAGTAAGGAATTTAGTGTGTTTCACCAATAACATCTCCATCCATAAATTTTTAGTCACTGAAAGTTTAAGAAAAAAATTATCAACTGTCAACTAAAGTAACTCAGTGCGCAAAAATGCGCTTTGAGCCGTACAGATAGCCTAGGTTCGGCAAGGATGCGCTTTTGGCATCTTTGACCAACCGTAGCTATCTGCTAGGCTCTGCATTTTGGAGCACGACAATATCTCAGTGCGCAAAAATGCGCTCTGAGCCGTACAGATAGCCTAGGTTCGGCAAGGATGCGCTTTTTGCATCATTGACCAGCAGAAATAACGCGGGCTCCAGCGCAATGCAAAAAGGCACCGCACGCTAGAACCCGCGTTATTCATCTTGCGCGACTTAGGCATCCGACTAATGTTTGCCCTTGACGGCTAATTTAACTTTAAAACCAAAGACTTCTTTGAAGATGCCACTCTTGTTCAACAAGGCGATATATAACAGAACAAAGGCTCCACCAAAGACCGCCGCATACAAGAAGGCCGTTAATTTATTTTGTGGCAGATAAACTAAACTGATCAATTTGTTTGTCAGATAAGCCATTAAAGCTACCAATAAATTGATCACAATGATCAACTTCACATTTTTCATCTGACCTCTTACTAGATAATGCTTCTTGATCTGGCCATACACCCCTAAAGAGATCAGTAAAAATGACACTGTCGTCGCACTTAAAGCACCGTACGCCCCAAAAAGATAGGTCAACGGAACTTGTAAGGCTAATTTTAAAATGATCCCTAAAGTCAAATAACGCACAGCTAAGTGATGTTTACCAAGTGATTGAACGATCGTAAAGAAATCCGTAAACAAAGCCAGTGCAATACTTGTAACTAAAGCATACGCTAACAAATTGGCTCCCAAACGACTAAAGGGGAAAAATACCCCGTTTACTTCCCAAGACAAGACCGCTAATAATAGCGAACTTGGCAAAAGCGTCAGTAGCATCAATTCAACATTTTGCGCGATCGTTTTACCGATCTGATGCTTGTCATTTCGCTTGGCTAATGTTGCTAATAACGGCAAGGAAGATTCAGAGATCGCGATCGTTAACGAGATAACGACGGTCGTGATCTTACTTGGGTTAGCTGAAAAATACGTGTATAGATCCTGAGCTTGTAACGCATCCAAGCCAGTCAGCTCGACCATGATATCTTTAAAGGTCAGCTGATCGATAAATTGGTAGATCGTGATCGCTGAACCAACAAAGATAAACGGTAAAGCTTCTTTGAAAATATTTTTAAAGATCGTAAAAACATGCATCTCATGAACCGGAACACTTTCATGGTAAAGTTCGCGGTAATGTCCCATACGCTTTCTCGAATAGGCGATCAAATATATGTAACTTGCTAAAGCCCCGATAAAGGTCGCAAATGTACTGTAATTGACCGCTTTGATGTAACTTCCATGTTGGACGAGCATGATCCAATAAGTTGCTCCCAAAATAAAGAGCACTCGGATCAATTGTTCCCATAATTGAGAAACGCCCATCGGTTGCATATCGGAGTTACCTTGATAAAAGCCCCGGATCATACTCATCGGTGGCAAAATGATCAAGGTCGGCACCATCACCCGGATCGCTGTTGTCGCTACCTCAGTCGAGACGACCGCACTTCTTTGCGCGATCATTGGGGCAAAAATATAGAGTAGTAGCCCACACAACGAACCCGTAAAGAGCATGAACAACATCCCGTATTTAAAAACATGGACACTATCTTTAAAGCGATTTTGTCCATTATACTCAGCAACTTGGCGCGCGATCGCAGTTGGAAAGCCAGCTACTCCGAGCGATAGAAAAAGAGCATACGGTGTATAAGCTGCATTAAAAATAGCCTGGGCAGCATTTTGATCACTAGGTGAACCGATCATCATCAGCCACGGGATAAGATATATGATCCCTAAGATCCGTGAAAGGATACTCCCAAGCATCATCCAAAAAGTTCCGGACAATAGTTTGTTTTTCATTTCGATTCTCGCTTTTCAATTTAAACTCAGTATTTAGCCAAAATGTGGCTACACAATAGACATTATATACCATAATAAAAAAATTTTCTTTTAAATCACCAAAAAAGCCGATCACGACTTTGACATCATGATCAGCTAAGATCGCGGTAAAAATAAACCATATCCTTCAAATAGATCCCCTCAAAATAAAGTGATTGCGGGTAACTCAAAAAAGCTCAGCTTCAGCGCCCAACGACATCTCTATTGGTACCCTGATACTCTAGTCTAAATTTAACAATGAAGCAGCCTCTTCATCTACGATCACCGTTACATTTGGATGCTTTTGCAAAATACTTGCGGGAACATCAGTCGTCACTTCACCTTCGACCATCGCTTTGATCGCTTCGGCTTTGTTTTTGCCAAATGCTTCCAGCAAGATCTTCTTTGATCGCATGATCTCACTGATACCCATTGAATAAGCATATTTAGGCACATCTTCGTAGTTGTCAAAGTAACGTGAATTGGCTTTGATCGTTGAGTCGGTCAAATGGATCTTGGAAGTCGTTGAATCAAAGGAACTTCCCGGTTCATTGAAACCAATATGTCCATTTTCACCGATCCCGAGAAGTTGTAGATCGATCGGATTATCGGCGATCACTTGGCTATAACGCTTAGTCTCGGCTTTTTCATCAAGGTTCGTGCCATCTGGCAAATATGACTTCTTGAATGGCTTTTTGTCAAAAAGATGATGTTGCATGTAATAGTGGTAGCTTTGCTCATCATCAGGGGCTAAGCCGACGTACTCATCCAAGTTGACTGAAACATCATCGCTAAAGTCAAGGTCGCTTGCAACTATTTGTTCATAAGTTGTTTCTGGGGTCCCACCAGTAGCTAAGCCAAAAACTTTGGCACCGCTATCATGTTCTTGTTTAAAAATCTCGGCTGCTTTTTTGCCACCTTCAAATTTGTCTTTAACTACAATAATTTCCATGATCCATTGCTCCTTTTCGTATTGGTATAGTCCAATTATAGTTCTAAGTATGACCAAATGCAAGCAATATGTTTTTGATACTTTTACGCAAGATTTAGCGTAACGCAAAAAAGCCACTCGAATTTGCACTGTGCCCCGTCAAGTAGACAATTAAATAATTAAAATTCTAGGCAGCCTGATTTCGGTATTCTTCCGGAGTTAGGCTGTTTAGTTTTGTTTGATAGCGTTGTGTATTGTAGAACTTGATGTAGTCGTTGATATCTTTGACTAGCTCTTCATATATCTTATATTTTTTCCAGCTGTAACACTCAGCTTTAAAGTGGCTCCAAAAACTTTCCATTGGCGCATTATCAAGACATTTAGCTACGCGTGACATACTTCGACGTACTGCGTATTCCGAAGTTAAACGGACATATTCTTTTGAGGTGTACTGTGCTCCCCGATCGCTGTGTAACAACAGATCATCGTCTCCTTCTAATGTTTTAAATGCTTTCTCCAAAGTACGCATTACCAGTGGATTATCATTATGCTTGCCGATCTCAAAACTTACGATATATCCATCGTATAAATCTTTGACAGCACTTAGGTAAGCTTTTTGACCCGAACCATACTCCAAATAAGTCACATCAGTCACCCATTTCTTATTAGGAGATCTCGCTGTAAAATCTCGGTCTAAGATATTTTCTTCATAGTTTGAATACCCTGACTTAGTACAGCTTTTGCGTTTTCTTCTGATCGATGCCACTAGATCTAGTTTACGCATTAAACGTTTGATACGCTTTAGATTATAATTTTTGTCGTATTTTCGCCCGATCAACATTTTGATGCGTTGTGCTCCGTATATGCCCTTTAAAGCATGAAATTCCTTTTTGATGATCTCACTTAGCCATTCGTTTTCCAAGCATCGATTTGATTTAGGTGCACTTAAGTAACGATAATAGCCAGAACGAGAGACTTTTAACATTTTACACAGTGATCCGACATTTAGTTTAGGGTCATCATCTAGGGCTTCCTTGATAGCTTTAAAACAGATCTGTTTAGGTACTAGATTGATCTCCTCCTTTCGATCTCGTCCAATTTTTTTAAGATGACATTCTCAGTTTCTAAATATTCATTTCGTTCTTTTAGGCGTAAGATCTCGAGTTTAAGGCGTTCAGTTTCGGATAAAGTCTCAAATTCACGATCTTTCACGGTCTTTCCACGATTATCTTGAAGGGCAGCTTCGCCATCTTTTTCAAATTTTCTGACCCAAGAATAGACTTGAGAGTATGAGATTTTATATTTATCGATCGCCTTTTTGTAGTCTTTATCATTAGCTAAAGTATATTGAACGATCTCCAAACGTTCTTTAAAAGTAGTCTTACGGCCACGTTTCATTTTGGTACCTCCAGTGGTTTTAAAGCTTTTACCACTAGTATACAAGTTTACCCATTGTCTTAAAACTTCAGGGCTTGAGATATTATATTTATCACAACATTCGCGTAAAGAATGGCTATTTTCCAAATAGTCTGAGACAGCATTTAGTTTCAGAGAATGAGAATATCTTTTCCACGTTTGAGACTCTTTCAAGCCATCCATACCATTAGCCTGATATTTTCGTATCCAATTCAATAAAGTACTTTTATCGATACCATATTCTTTACTAATAGCTGTTCTAGAACATTGTCCACTAAGATACTTGGTAACAGCATCATATCGCTCTTCAATAGTGTGTTTAGTAGTTCTTTTAGACATAAAAAATCCCCCTAGAATAGAATCACAGAATTTTTATTATTTCTGTGTCTACTCTAAGGGGATCATATCAAATTCGAGTGACCTTTTACGATAAGTCATTTCACTAAAAGTTTATCATAAATTTTCATAGCTTCATTTTCTTTAGTGCAAACACATCAAAGTGAGAACCCTCATTATTTATATGGTGCTGACCGAACTTAGCTTTTATCGGATCCACCTAAAATATCTGCTTTGCATAATGCTCAAACAATGTGACAGTCGCTTCTAACGTGTGGTGTGCTCGTGTTTGCTGGAGTTCTTTTTTGGCAGTACTTTTAGCATATGTGCTATATTTAGCTTCAACTTTAGGTACTAAGACACCCATGAGCTCAGTTCGGGCAAAAAAACGGCTTAATTTATCGTCTTTTTGATAATCGCCCGTAACAAAAGCTTTGCTTGGATAAAATGTTGGAAAGACGACCAATGTATGCTTCAACTTACCTTGCTTGGCTAATTTATCTAACACCTGCTGATAGTGACTGTTTTCATAAAAGCCAGTCGCTGAATCCCCCGAACCATGCAAGAAATACAACACATCGTATTTCTTTTGCTTATCATAATCAGCTGGAACATAAACTAAAGCTTTTTTTGAATAAGTTTTGCCTTGATAGCGGATCTTATAGGCCACTGTCTCTGTCTTAGACCCACTAGCTTGGACTGGTCCACTAAAACTAAGTAAGCCCCAAATACAAATGCTGACAACGATGATCTGT